>DHEX01000129.1:0-1379 GCA_002400085.1 Clostridiaceae bacterium UBA4839
GGTACGCCAGCTGTTTCAAGTATTGCATGGGTAATGACAGGCTGTGGAGTAAAAGGATATACTGCAATTACTGCATCTGCATTAGTATTTCTAATAATAGCAACATCTGTAGTAAATACAATGGATTTTATCCTTTTTCCAAAAATTATAATCCCGCTGGCTTCTCTTATGACTAAAGGGAGTTCAATCATGTGACTTCTTAGTGTGCCTTTTATTTCTGGAATATACTTAGCGTTTTTCATATTATACTCATCCCCTTACAATATTTAGTATAATGATAAATGAAAAATTTAAAATTGTAAATTGATAATTTATTTCCAATTGATTAATATTAAGTAAACAATGATAGATAATTATATTCCATTCACTTGCCCGTTCCTCTGGGGAATGCACGGAATCGCGGGGGCGGAACGGTCAAGACCGCGCCCTACAATTCTATTTTAATCCTAAGAACATCTAAATGCTCACTCTATGTTCATTCCATATATTTTTCTTATCTACGCTGTAATGTGTTCATTAATGATTTTAAATTATGAATTNNCAAGGAAGAAAAATAGGGTTTACTAAATAGTCTGTAAATTATTAAATTATTTTTAGAAAGGACTTGATTATTAATAATAACTATTATATAATAATACTTGTAGGAACGAAATCAATAAAATATATATTTAGGAGGAATTGTAAATGAAAAAGTTTGTATGTTCAGTATGTGGTTATGTTTATTATGGAGAGGAACCACCTGAAAAGTGTCCGCAATGTGGAGCACCAAAGGAAAAGTTTGTAGAAGTTAAAGACGATCAAATGACTTGGGCTGATGAACATAAAATAGGTGTTGCACAAGGAGTAGACCATGAAGTATTAGAAGGATTAAGAGCTAATTTTACAGGAGAGTGTTCAGAAGTTGGAATGTACTTAGCTATGAGTAGGCAGGCAGATAGGGATGGATTTCCTGAAATAGCTGAAGCATTTAAGAGAATTGCTTTTGAAGAAGCTGAACATGCTTCTAAGTTTGCTGAACTTTTAGGAGAAGTTGTTACTCCTGATACAAAGAAAAACTTAGAAATGAGAGTTGAAGCTGAGCATGGTGCATGTCAGGGTAAGAAGGATTTAGCTACACTTGCTAAAAAACTTAATTATGATGCAATTCATGATACAGTTCATGAGATGTGCAAGGATGAAGCAAGACACGGGAAAGCTTTTGAGGGATTGCTTAAGAGATATTTCACTAAATAAAAAACCACTATGCAAGTATTTTTGCATCAATGCAAAATATCTTGCATTGATGCAAATAACATACAGTTATGAAAATATAAAATAATACATTTCATTAATAAAAAATCAGTGCAAATTTTTTTGCACTGATTTTTTATTGCAATATA
>DHEX01000129.1:1453-9389 GCA_002400085.1 Clostridiaceae bacterium UBA4839
AGTTATTACCTGGGGAGCAGGTGCAATGGGTGGCGGAATTGCCAGAATGCTTGCAGATAAAAAAGGAGTTGAAATAGTTGGAGCTATTGTGGGAAGACCGGAGAACGCCAAAAAAGACTTAGGGGAACATCTTGGAATAAGAAAATTAAATGTTATTACATCAAATAACCCAAAAGAAGTTTTTGACAATGTGAAAGCTGATGTTGTTATTATTGCAACAGATTCATATGTTAAAAATGTATTTCCGCAAATAAAGCTTGCGGCAGAACATGGGGTAAATGTAATAACTATTGCAGAAGAAATGTCCTATCCATATGGTGTAGAGCCAGAACTTTCAGCTGAAATAGATAAAATTGCAAAAGAAAACAATGTTACAATTCTTGGAACTGGAGTAAATCCTGGATTTGTTCTTGACACTCTTATAATTGTTTTATCTGCTGGATGCAGAAATGTTAAAAAAATTAAAGCATCAAGGATAAATGATCTTTCACCTTTTGGAACAACAGTTATGAAAACTCAAGGTGTTGGAACTACTTTAGAAGAATTTAAAAAGGGACTCAAAAATGAAACAATAGTAGGACATATTGGCTTTAAGCAGTCTATACCAATGGTTGCAAAAGCTCTTGGAATTGAAATTGATAAAGTTGTTGAAACAAGGGAGCCAATTATTTCAAATACTCATAGAGAAACGCCTTATGTAACCGTTGAACCGGGTATGGTAGCTGGGTGTAAGCATATTGGATACGGAATGAAAGGTGACGAAGCTGTAATTACCCTTGAACATCCACAGCAGATTCATCCTGAGCTTGAAGATGTAAAGACTGGAGATTATATATGGATTGAGGGAGATCCTAATTTAAATTTATCAATTAAACCGGAGACACCGGGAGGAATTGGGACAATTGCAATGGCAGTGAACATGATTCCTCAGGTTATTAATTCAAAGCCAGGACTTGTAACAATGTATGACTTACCGCTGCCCCATGCAATAATGGGCGATTTCAGAGATTATATTATAAAATAAGGAGGGTTTTATCGTTGATAAAAAAAGGAGAATGGGTTCAAATTCATGATATCGTTTTAAAACCTGAAGAAAGATCTCCTCATTTGCCAGAGGATACTAAAAAAGTCCCCCTTGAAATGTGGGTAAAGGGCTTTTTAAATAGTGATGCTGATTTAGGAGATATGGTTGAAATAACTACTATTACAGGCAGAAAAGTAAAAGGAACTTTAGTTGAGGTTAATCCTACTTTCAAATATGGATTTGGGGAAACCTTTGTACCAGAGGTACTAAAAATAGGAATTGACCTTCGAAAAATAGTAGGAGGTGGTCTTAATGAGTAATGACATGAGTTTTAATGCTGTTATGGGAAGAAAAAATGAAATTATGAAAAAAGCAGTAGGAATTGATTATGAAAATTATGAGTTCTCAGGTATTGGATTTGATTATGAAAGAATGATGAGAGAAACAGGGTACAGCCTTCAAGAAGTACAAGACGTTCAAAGGGCTTCGGGGGTTGGAAACACTCCTTTAATTGAGCTTAAAAATTTAACTGCTCTGGCAAGAAAATTTGCGCCTAAAGGCAAGGGTGCAAGAATATTTGTAAAAGATGAAAGCTGTAATCCTTCAGGAAGTTTTAAAGACAGAAGGGCATCAATTTCGGCACATAATGCAAAAGTAAAAGGATATAAAGGGATAGCAGCAGCTACTTCAGGAAACTATGGAGCAGCAGTTGCATCTCAGGCTGCTATGAAAAATTTGAAATGTATAATTGTTCAGGAATGTTATGATTCAAGAAAAGTTGGACAGCCTGAAATTCTTGAAAAGGATAGGAAATGTGAATGTTATGGAGCTGAAGTAATTCAATTAACTGTTGGACCAGAGCTTTTTTATGCATATTTAAGAATACTTGAGGAAACTGGATATTTTAATGCTTCACTTTACACACCCTTTGGAGTTGTAGGGATAGAAACATTAGGGTATGAAGTTGCAATGCAGTGCAGAGAAATGCTTGGAAAAGATCCCGATGCTGTGATCGTTACTCATGCAGGGGGCGGAAATGTAACAGGAACTGCAAGAGGCCTTATAAAGGCAGGGGCATCAGATACAGAAGTAATAGGGGCTAGTGTTGATTTATCAGGGCTTCATATGGCATCTGACAGGGATTTTAATAGAAAATCCTTTACTACAGGGCATACCGGCTTTGGAATTCCTTTTGCAACTTGGCCTGATAGATCAGATGTTCCAAGGAGTGCAGCAAGACCTTTAAGATATCTTGACAGGTATGTAACTATAAAGCAGGGCGAAGTATTTTATATTACTGAAGCACTAGCACAGCTTGAAGGATTAGAGCGAGGACCTGCTGGAAACACATCCCTTACTGCTGCTTTTGCGTTAGCCCAAGAAATGGATGAGGATAAAGTAATTGTAGTTCAGGAAACAGAATACACCGGTGCAGGCAAGCATATACTTCCACAGCTCTCCTTTGCAAGAGAAAATGGAATTGAAATAAAATTTGGTAATCCTGATGATGAAGTTCCGGGGGAATCCATAATACTGCCTGAGCATCCATCCCTTATTAAAGCAAGGGATGTAGATTTAAATAAGCTTAAAAATTCTTATATTAAAAACTGTGTTAAAAACAATGATGTTGAAATTGCAACAGATGATGATGTTAAATTCCTTATGGAGGATACTAAATCTGATAAACAATTTGTTTTGAATTCTCTTAATAATTTAAATGTGAGAGTGTATTAGGGGGGATTATATGCCAATTAAAAGAGAAGATGATTTTGAAAAAAGACGGGAACACTTGAAAAGCTTATCAGATGAAGAGCTGAAAAAAAGGTTTTGGGATTTGGCAGATGAAATAGTAAAGCCACTCGCTCATCTAGCATACACCCATACGTCCCCTTCAATAGAGAGGTCAGTACTTTTAAGGATGGGTTTTTCAAGTATAGAAGCTAAGGAAATTGTGAACAAGGTAGAGGAATTAAATTTGCTACCAAAGGGTGCAGGAAATGTTGTTTATAGATTATCGAAAAAAAAGGATATTGGAATAAGAGAAGCAGGGCTTCTTTTAGCCGACGGAAAATGTATGGATGAGGCTCTTTGCCTTTTCAGCGGAGGTGAAAATAATGGAGCTTAATGAAAATAAAAAAATTGATGTGGAAGAGGTATTAAAGGATTTAGAACATTATAAACCTAAACGTAAAGGATGGCATTGGAGAGAGGAACAGGGAGAAATGCGTTATGGCGAATTTGAATATAAGCAGGTTTCAAAGCCGCTGAAAAAAAGCTGCCCTCTTCCTGCTTCAAAGAGTTTTGACTATATTGATCCTCAGCCTGATTGTGTTATCACAACTGAAATTGCATCAGGAAGATTTGAAGATGACATTAGAAGAATGCGTATGGCAGCTTGGCATGGGGCTGATCATATTATGGTTATAAGAACTGCAGGACAAAGTCATTTTGATGGGTTACTAGAAGGAACGCCTGAAGGTACAGGTGGTGTACCAATTACAAGAAAAGAAATCAGAGCTACAAGAAAGGCCCTTGACATGATTGAAGAGGAAGTAGGAAGACCATTAAATTTTCATTCTTATGTTTCAGGGGTGGCAGGCCCCGAAATAGCTGTAATGTTTGCTGAAGAGGGCGTGAATGGAGCACATCAGGATCCTCAGTATAATGTACTTTATAGAAACATAAATATGGCTCGTTCCTTTGTAGATGCAGCTGAGGCTAAAAAAATTATGGCATCTGTTGATATGCTTCAAATTGATGGGGCTCATAATGCCAATGCCACAGCAATGAAAGGATATAAGGTAATGCCTGAGCTTATGGTGCAGCATGCAATTAACTGTGCTTTTTCAAGGGCAGTAGGAATGAAAAAAGAATACATTGCCCTGTCAACTGTTCCGCCAACTGCACCGCCTGCGCCTTGCATGAGATTAGACCTTCCTTATGCAGTAGCTCTTAGAGATCTATTCAAGGATTATAAAATGAGAGCTCAAATGAACACAAAGTATATTGAGTCATGTGAAAGGGAGGCAACTGTAACTCATGTTTTAAATATTCTAATTTCAAGGCTTACAAGTGCAGATATTCAATCTACAATAACTCCTGATGAAGGAAGAAATGTTCCATGGCACTATAACAGTATTCATGCAATAAATACTGCAAAGCAGGCTTTAGTTGGCATGGATGGTCTTCTTGATATGGTTGAGCTAAAAAAAGAGGGGTATCTTCCTGAAAAGGTAAGGGAATTGAAAGAAAGAGCAGTACTTTTTATGGAGGAGATACTTGAAGTCGGAGGATATTTTAAAGCTGTTGAGATGGGATTTTTTGTTGATTCAGGAATGTATCCAGAAAGAAATGGGGATGGAATTGTAAGAGATATAAACGGTGGAGTTGGAGCAGATACTATAGTTGAAAGGGATAAGGATTACATGGCTCCAGTTTGTGAGCATTTTGGATATAATAATTTGCCTCACGATATAAAAAAACCTTGTGATTTAATTCACGGCTGTACCCTATGTGATAGAGACAAGATTATTTATATTGATGAGCTTGATGAAAGTGACAATGTAAATAATAGATTAGAGGAAACAGAGAAATTCAGAAAAACCAGTGAAGTTAAGCCTGAAGTTGAATGGGCTGGAGATGGAATTGTAAGCGTGACAATTTTTCTGCCAATAGATGAAAGGACTGCTGAATTTACTGCTATTGAAATAGGCAAAAAGATGGGGCTTGAAGATGTTGCTGTAATTCATAAACAAGTTATGCACCCATCTGAAGGAACATTAGTTGAGATAAAGGGCAAGGTTCCATTTACTGTAGATACATCGAAACTGATAATTCCTAAGAAAGTTGAGCCTCTTTCAGATGAAGAGATTAGAAAATCCATAGATGAAAATCCAATGAGAATTGTTGCAGCAACTGTAGGGGAAGATGAACATTCTGTAGGTTTAAGGGAGATACTTGATATAAAACATGGAGGCATTGAAAGGTATGGAATAAAGTGCCATTGCTTAGGGACATCAGTTCCAGTTGAAAAGCTTGTAGATGCGGCAATAGAGCTTAATGCAGATGCAATCCTTGCAAGCACAATAATAACCCACAATGATATACACATTAAAAACATGAAAAAGCTTAATGATCTTTGCATTGAAAAAGGTATAAGGGATAAGGTTACATTGATTTGCGGGGGAACTCAGGTTACAGATGAAATTGCAAAAGCACAAGGCCTTGATGCAGGCTTTGGCAGAGGAAGCCGCGGAAGCGATGTAGCATCTTTTCTTGTTAAAAAAAGGAATGATAAAGGCAGGAGATAAGCATGAAAGTTGATGCGCTTGTAGCTGAAATAGGCAGCACCACAACCTATATAAATGCTTTTAAAATAAAAGAAAATCCTATGTTTATTGGGCAGGGGGAAGCACCAACAACTGTTAATGAAGGCGATGTAGTAATTGGATTAAATAATGCTATTGATTCACTAAAAAATAGGCTTAATGTGCCATCAATTGAATGGGATGAATTTTTTGCAACTTCAAGTGCTGCTGGTGGACTTAAAATGACTGTTCATGGGCTTGTTTATGATATGACCGTAAGAGCGGCAAAGGAAGCAGCTCTTGGAGCTGGGGCTATAGTTAAGATGATTACAGCGGGAAAATTATCGGATGGTGATTTAAACAAAATAAAAGAAGTTAAGCCTAATATAATATTCATTGCAGGCGGGGTTGATTATGGGGACAAGGATACAGCAATTTTTAATTCAAAAGCAATTTCATCCCTGCATTTAAATGTTCCTGTAATATTTGCAGGGAATATTCAATGTGCAGATGAAGTAAAGCATATTTTTGAAGAAGAGGGAATTAAAATTTATGTTACGGAAAATGTATATCCAAGAATAGATGAGCTAAATGTGGAGCCTGCAAGAAAAATAATTCAAAAGGTATTTGAAGAAAATATTACTAAGGCACCCGGCATGTCAAGTGTAAGAAGCATTGTAAATCAAAATATCATCCCCACGCCTGGAGCTGTTATGGAAAGTGCAATGATTTTATATGGCGAAATAGGTGATGTTATTGTAATAGATGTGGGAGGGGCAACTACAGATGTTCATTCTGTAACAGAGGGCAGTGAAGAAATTCAAAGGATAAGCATAAGCCCTGAGCCTACAGCTAAAAGAACTGTTGAGGGGGATTTGGGCGTATATGTAAATCTTGAAAATATAGTAGAAAAGATAGGTATGGGAAAAGTTCTTAAAGATTTTACTGATGCTGAAGAATTAATAGAAAATAAGAAAGCAATTCCAAAAACAAAAAGAGAAATGGAATTCGTAGAATATTTAACAGAGGAGGCAGTAAAAACTGCTGTTAGACGGCATGCCGGAACCCTCAAATATATATATGGGCCGACAGGTAAAAAAACTGTAGCTGAAGGGAAGGATTTAACCAATATTAAATGGATTGTTGGTACAGGCGGTGCCCTTACAAGGCTTAATAAAAGGATAGAAATATTGTCGAAAATTCCAAAGGATAATGCAGGTGGTAAATGTTTATACCCAAAAGAAAATGTTAAAGTGCTTATAGACGAGGATTATATAATGGCATCTGTTGGCGCTTTATCTAAAAAGCATATGGAAGAATCAAAAATAATATTAATGCATAGTTTAGGCTTAATATAAGATGATTTTAATCATATTGGGGGTGTTTGTGTGTTCCCCTGCATAGAAATAAATCTTTTAAAGCTGAAGCATAACACAAAGGTAATATGTGATATGTGCAAAAAAGCTGACATAAATGTGTGGGGAGTTACAAAATGTATTTGTGCTATGCCTGAAGCAGCACAAGCTATGATAGATGGAGGGGCTATATGTATTGGTGATTCCAGAGTAGAAAATCTTAAAAAGCTGAAAAATATTAACTGCAAAAAGGCACTTTTAAGAATTCCTATGGATTGTGAAGCTGATGATGTCATAAGATATTCAGATTTAAGTTTGAACTCGGAGCTTTCAACATTAAAGTCTTTGGGCGAAGCTGCAAAAAAGGCAGGAAAAAAACATGATGTAGTGATAATGATTGACCTTGGAGATTTAAGAGAAGGCATACTGCCTAAAGATGCTGATGGGTTTGTTAAGGAAGCTTTAAAAATCGAGGGAATAAAAATTGCTGGATTTGGAGTTAATTTAACTTGTTATGGAGGAGTAATACCAGATGAAAATAATTTAAAAGAATTGGTAGATATATCTTTAAAGTTAAATGAAAAATATGACTTAGGTATTAAAATCATATCTGGCGGAAATTCAAGCTCTCTTTACTTACTAGCTGATGGGAAAATGCCCCATGAAATTAATAATTTAAGGCTTGGAGAATCAATACTCCTTGGCAGGGAAACTTCTTTTCAAACCAGAATTTACAATACTTATGATGATGTATTTATTTTAAAGGCAAAGATTGTAGAATTAAAAGAAAAGCCTTCTATTCCCATTGGAAACATAGGCAAGGATGCCTTTGGGAATACCCCTTCCTTTAAGGATAAAGGGATAAGAAAAAGAGCTATAATTGCTGCAGGAAGGCAGGATATAGAACCGCTTAATATACATTCAACAGATGATGAAAATATAAGGATTATAGGAGCAAGCAGTGATCATACCATAGTTGATGTTACAGATTCAAAAAAGAATTACAAAGTAGGAGATATACTAAGTTTTAAGATGGATTATGGATGCTTATTAAAAGCATTTACTTCTGACTATGTAAAAAAAATAATAATAGACAAATAACAATGGTGGGGGACATAGCCCTCCACCATTGTTTTGGGGCTGTTGCACTAAGCTTCTCTGCCATTTCCCACCTAAGAGCTTCTACTTGCTCACTCTATGTTCATTCCATATATTTTTCTTATCTCTGCTGTAATTTATTCATTAATGAT
>DHEX01000065.1:0-10999 GCA_002400085.1 Clostridiaceae bacterium UBA4839
GAAATTATGATTTTAATGTGGAAGATGTAAAAAATAAAATTGACTCAATATTAAAAAATACAAATATTAAAATTCCATTAAAAGTATCTCTTGTTCCTTATCAATGTAAAGATTTCCCTGAAGGAGAAATACAATATACAATGTTTAAGGAAGATAAAAATCAATATGAGTTGCACATTTTACTGTTTAATAATGAAATGCCTATGGAAGAACAATTTAAAATTCAGTTTAATAAATATCTTAAAGAAGTAAAAAGATATAAGTAAAAGCCACGTAAATAAGGCATATTGATTTTATTAAATGATAGGATGCTTGTTTAAAGCCATATTAGCACTTCGAATTATTAAAATATGAGCAGAGTATTTTTTAAGCATTTAGTAAATCATATTCTTGTTTAGATAGAATTTATTTTTTATAGGGGAAAATAATGGAATGCAAAGAGAACATGGAATTTTATGTATTTTAATTTGTTTAATTATAACTATTAGTTTAGTAGGATGTCCTGAGAAAATAGAACCTTTTGACCATTCGCCTGAAAGTGATATCAATAGGTGCATTTAGGTGCCTGCCTCTTGACATTTGACATTTATTGATGCATTTTAAAATGTAAATAAAGTTGTTGTAGAAAACCATAGGGAAAAGGTATAAGGAGTGCCTTGGAACTATGGTTTTTTTATTAGAAGTTTGAGGGATAAGGAATAAGGGGAAGTAATGGGAGTACAGGGCTTAATTCAATTTTAAGGTTAAAGTAATGTGGATATTAAAGGAAGTTTGTGAAAGGACTTTATTTGCATTTCCATAGAGCATGCACTGTTTTTGCTGTAAGGAAAGTTCTATCAAAGTGAAAATAAGGTTGTATTATTTATATGAATATAGGAAACAGGTTGCGGAAAAGGTTAAGAGACTATTTGGAGTAAGTAGTAAGATATACAATGAAGTAGTTGATTTTACAAATTATGTTATGTAAAATAAAGGTATACAATATGGGTTGGTGAAGGGAGAAATAAAAAATGAAAGTATCCATTTTAACCAGTGGATTTCCTAATGGATTTACAAATGATTTTATTCAGTGTGTAAAGGAATATTATCATAATAATGGTTCATTTGCGCTTATTGCATCTGATTTTGCAGGACATTTAAAAACAGATAGGTATACAGATGTGTTTTTGAATATGTTTAAAGATAACGGTATTGTATTTGACGAAGTACACATTATTGATGATAGAGTTACAAAAGAAAAAGCATTTCAATATATAGAGAAAGCAGATATCACTTGGATTTCAGGAGGAGATACACTTAAGCAGATTGCATATTTGAAAGAATATAACCTAATTCCAGTTTTACAGAGCAGAGAAGGAATTACTATTGGTATGAGTGTAGGTTCAATAAATATGGCTAAAAGAGTTGTATTAGCAAAGAACTTAGACGAGAATGTCCCAGAGTTATCAATTTATGATGGCATTGGACTTGTAGACATCAATATCGAGCCGCATTTGGATTCTGCAAGTGAAGAGCATATAAATGAGATTTATGAAGCATCACATTATACTACTATTTATGGAATTTATGATAACACATTTATTAAGATAGTGGATGATGCAATGGACATTTATGGCACTTATTTCAAATATGAAAACATTAGCAAAACCGAGGGTTACGTAAATGAAAATTAAAAAAAATAAATACGATATTATTATTAGTTTTTTAAGTTTATTATGCTTAGTTGGAACAGTTGTTTTTCTGATTATTTCGTGGAAAACAATTCCTGATGAAATACCCGGACATTATAGTGCTGCTGGTGAGGTTGATAAAGTAACAGATAAAAGTTCTTTAATTGTGCTTTTAATTGTTGGATGGATTATATTTATTGGATTATCCGTTGTAGAAAAATTTCCACAAATATGGAATACAGGAGTACAAGTAACAGAGCAAAACAAAGAAAAGATATATAGAATTTTAAAAACTATGATAGGAACTATAAAACTGTTAGTAGTCTTAATGTTTTCGTATTTGACGTTATACTCAACCACTGGAAAAAGTTTATCACTTTTATTCATGCCAGTCTTTTTAATTTTAATGTTTGGGTCGGTTGCATTTTTTATCTTTCAACTAGTGAAAGATAAATAGATAAATTCCAATTAAAATGCAAATAAAGTTGTTGCAGAAAACCATAGGGAAAAGGTATAAGGAATGCCTTGTAACTATGGTTTTTTTATTAGAGATTTGATTAGAACAGTGTAAAGAAGTAGATGCCTTTATAGGCTATATAGTGTAAAATTAAGGTATATGGGACGTATTAGTAGAATTTTGTTTGGTTTAAACAAGGTTTTAATTACATGCAATGATAATAATATAGGTTCTATTCGTGTTATTGAGAAAAATTCTGGATTATTGCAAGACAAAATTATAAATGTGATTAACGGTGTTGAAAGAATAACTAGAAGATATTGGATTGAAATTAAATAAATAATCATAGTATTTAGGCAGGTGAAAAGCATGAGAGAAGTAGAAAAGAAGTTGGAAGTTCTTTCTAAAGTTGCAAGAGAATTAAATGATAATAATATCACATGGGCAATAGGGGCTTCTCTTTTATTATATATAAAGGGAATTTCAAGTGAATTTCATGATATAGATATTATGGTTGCGGAAAGTGATGTGCAAGCATTAAAGAATATATTATTGTCTTTAGGAGAACTCCAGCCTAAAAATCCAAATGCTCAATATAAAACTAAACAATTTCTTGAATTTAAAGTTGAGGGTGTAGATATTGATGTAATGGCAGGGTTTATAATAGTGAATAAGGGGAGAAATTTTTATTTTCCACTTAATAAAGATAATATTATGGACTACACAGAGATTAATGGTGTAAAAATTCCACTTCAATCTATAAAGGAATGGCGTAATTATTATGAACTAATGGGGAGAACTGAAAAAGTAAAAATGATTGATGATAAGTTTGCTGAGTAACATAACCTTTAATCACATTATTTCATCGCAATAGAAAAATGTTTGAATCATTTAATTGCATTGAAGCATTTATTGATGCATTTTGGATTTAATAAAAATAACGTTGTATTGAGCATTTATTATTATTTTCTATTGACATATATAGATTGCCGATATATAATTTATATGTAGATAGTCTATATATAAAGGAGGGCTATATATGTCTATAGATAAGAGCCTGTTGGCAGGCAGTACAACAACTCTGATTCTGAAACTGCTTGAAGAAAAAGATATGTACGGGTATCAAATGATTGAAACACTAGCACAAAAATCGGATGATACTTTCAACTTGAAAGCAGGTACACTTTATCCTATTTTACACAATCTTGAAAATAACGGAGCTGTTGAGTCTTACGAAGAGGAAGCAGATAACGGGCGAATAAGAAAGTATTATCATCTTACTTCTAAGGGTAAAAAGCTTTTACAAGAAAAACATCAAGAATGGATTACATACTCTTCTGCGGTCAACAGAATTTTGAACGGAGGGGGTAAATTATGCAGCAACCATTTGATGAAATAAAACAATATTCCAAGACTGTATGCGAACAAATACGTTGGAAAAAGGCTCATAATATTATTGCAGAGGAAATTGAAAATCATCTTTGCGACCAAAGAGATGCCTATATTTCTCAGGGCGAAGATGAAAAATCAGCAACACAAAAAGCAATATTACAGATGGGTGATGCCGTTTCCATCGGTATGGAGTTGGATAAAATTCATAAGCCAAAACCTCAGTGGGCAATGATTACTTTGACTGCTATGTTAATGTTGATAGGTATGCTTTCGAATTATTTTATTGATTCTTCTGAATATTCCTTGGCCAGGTTCAGCCTTGCTCCCTATATTATTGCTTTGACGGTGTTTTTAATATGCTATCTACTTGACTTCTCCATTTTAGGCAAGTATGCAAAACATTGCTACTTTATTACCTTAGTAATTTCATTTATAGGGCTTTTGTTTAGCAACCCAATAAATGGAGGAGCTTGGTTTTTAGTAGGCAGATCATCTGTAAGTTTATCCTACCTTTCCTTAATATTTCCGCTTGCATATTCATTGCTTATTTATGCTTTGCGACACAGGAGATATAAAGGTATTATTTTATGTGGTATAGGTTATATTCCATTTGCAATTATCTTATTGCTTGTACCATCATTTACTGGTTTTGCTTTATTTACAATATCAGCACTTGTTGTCCTTTGTATGTCTATTGTAAAGGGATGGTTTGGAATCGATAAAAAGCGTGGTTTGTTATTAGTGTTTATACCTGCATTTATTGCGGTTATTGCTGCCATTATCTATATTATACAAAGCCCCCATTCTTTAAACAGACTTAGTGCTGCAGTTAGCCCATATTCCGACCGCAATGGTTCTGGTTATATTTACTGTCTTGTGAGGGATTTATTAGCGAATTCTAAATTTGTGGGCAAGGGAACTGCACCTGCTCAATTTGGCAGTAATGTTCCCATAATACCTGCTTCAGGCACAGATTATATTCTTACTGCATTGACGTACAATTTTGGCTGGATTGCATTTATTGGAATATCAGTAGTTATTATAGCATTTTCTATTTTCGGGTTATATTATGTTACTAAGCAAAAAAGTGTTTTGGGGACTATAGTATCGTCATCAATAATGCTTACTTTTGTTTTGCAAGCAGTCATTTATATTATTAGTAACCTTGGGTATGGAATATTGTCAGCATTATCATTGCCACTGATTTCTTATGGGAAAGCGGCACTAATAATAAATTCTGCTTTAATAGGATTTATGCTTTCGGTTTTCAGAACAGGTGATATTTTAAAAGATAGTATAAAGTCTCCCATAAAAGTCAATCCAATATTTTCATATGAAGATGGAAAATTGATAATCAATTTTAAAGGAAACTAACTATTATGAGCATAATGTATAACTAAGGCAATGCATATTATTTATAATAATTGCGTATTAAGAAAGGTTATATACATTTGCAGAGACGATTGTTTGGCAAATTAAAATGCAAATAAAGTACTGTTAGAAAACATGGTTTATTAGGGAAAAGGGAAACCCTGATGACCATGTTTTTTATTTGATTCTTCATTAGAAAGGAAAGATGAGAGAATAAGTGTTAGATTTATAAGAATAGGCGTATATTGGGATAAAGGTTATTTATCAAGACCTAAAAGCCAATTGATATCTACATTTAATACTTGAGATAATGCTACCAATTCAATATCAGTGATAATTCTTTTATGCTGCTCAAGTTTTGAAATACTTGCTCTATCTATATAGACTGCAAGTGTTTTAAGTTTTGCAGATAGTTCTTGTTGTGTCATATTATTTTTTAGCCTTGCAATTTTAACTCTAGAGCCTACAATATTGCGTTCTTTGGAATCTAATATTAATTTCATAATATATCACCTCTTGTCCTCTATCAGAGCATTTGTATTTTATCCGAAGTTGTTCAATAATATGTTCTAATAAGGAACAAATAGAAAATTTGCGGGTTATTTATCAAGACCTAAGAGCCAATTGACATTTACATTTAATACTCGAGATAAGGCTACCAATTCAATATCAGTGGTAATTCTTTTATGCTGCTCAAGTTTTGAAATGCTTGCTCTATCTATATAGACTGCAAGTGTTTCAAGTTTTGCAGATAGTTCCTGCTGTGTCATATTATTTTTTAACCTTGCGATTTTAACTCTAGAGCCTACAATATTGCGTTTTTTGGAATCTAATATTAATTTCATAATATATCACTCCTTTGTTCTCTATTGGAACATTTGTATTTTATCCGAAATTGTGTAATAATATGTTCTAATAAAGAACAAACAGAAAATTTGGGGGCTATTTGTAATGTATAAGGGACGACATAGAACTAAGGAGATAATTCGAATTGTATTGAATTATGAAAATAAGATTCAGTACAGCAGTATTAATAATGAAGAAGCCTATAATTACCTCAAAAAATTACATATTTTAGATAGGCTATCTGAAAATTCGTGCGTTCAATATAGTTATGGCAAGTACTGGGTGATCATTAATAAAATTATTATTGCTAACCAAAAGTATTATGTAATTACTATTGATTTAAATAACTATAAATGCAGTGAATGCAATAAAGTATTAGTGGATTCAGTTACAGGCTTATACAACAGAAACTACTGGGAACAGATTAACGATGGCTCAATATATCATTATCCTTATAGTAAAAAAGATCTCTCCCTTATATTTATCGATATAGATAATTTAAAAGAAATTAATGACTCTTTTGGGCATTTAGCAGGTGATAAGGCAATTGAAATAGTAGGGCAGGCAATTAAAAATAGTATAAGGAAAGAGGATTTAGGGATAAGGTATGGGGGTGACGAATTCATTGTTTTACTTTTTAAGCAGGATAAAAAAGCAACAAAAAAAGTAACAGATAGAATTAGGAGAGAAATTCATAAACTAGCGGTGGAACAAGGAATGAATATTCAAATTAGTGCAGGGATAGCCTGTACTGATTGCTTAGCAGATTTGGATGACATGATAGAAATAGCAGATAAAAATTTATATAGAGAAAAGGAAACGAAGAAGGAACATAATAATAAAGTTAATGATTTAGTAAATGAGATTAGAGAGATAAGAGATGAATTAAACAGGAAAATTGATGGAAAGAACAAAATACCTACTGGTGCAGAGATATTAGAATTAAGCCAAAAGTTAGATGAACTTATCACAAAATATAGTGAATATAGGGAATGAAGTTTAAGGATAATTATAGGCAAGTGCATTTTTGCTTGGATGAAGGTACTTGCCTTATTTGTTTTCAGAATAAGTAATAGTTCATATGGCTGTAAGTTTAAGCATATATATAATAAAAGCAAATCTTATAAGGAGCATTTTATGCACTTTATAAAAGATAATAGTGATAAAAATTGTAAGAGTGATCCTTTAAAGGAAGAAATAAAAAGGACACTTCAGGAATTAGAAGAGGTCAGAGCTTATTTTAATTTTATTGAAGATCCGGATTTGCTGGAATACACTGTTTATAAAGAAAAGGCACTTTTAGCTAAAATATCATTCTTGATAAAGAAGGCAAAGTCAAAGTGAGAAAAGAGGTTTCCCTAACAATTATATATGCCATGTACCTGGCACGTGGCATAAAAGTTGCTTTTCTTGAAGCAGCCTTTTTTCGGATGTTCCCTAACAGTTGGCATATTGTCAGTTGTATATGTATAATTATCCCTTATTATGGCAAAAATAGAAGTATAGCAATTAATATTTAAAATATAGGGGATGATTGTATGGAAAGCAAGCAATTACAACAAATTCAATATAATATATTAAATTTGTTAAGGATTAAGAAACATGCGAAAAACTTAAAGGAAGATGCTTTTAAAGAAGAAATACAAAATTCAATACAGGAGTTGGATGAAATAAGGCAGTATTTTGATTTGGTAGAGGATCCGGATTTAGTAGAATATACTATCTATAAAGAAAAAGCACTTTTAACTAAGATATCCTTTTTAGTTAGACAGGCTAAAAATGAAATTTAAAAATAAAAATATTAGTATTGTGATATTTTTCAAACCAAAAGCATATCTATTATTTAGACAAGTCATTGGAGGGGAATGCCTTTGGTAGATCTTAAGTGGGATTCTAATATAATGTTATATATTGCGGTAGTAATTTTACTTCTTGTAATTGCTATTTCACTAAACAGGGGGAAAAAAGCTGCAAAAGTTATAGCTAAGTTTGTTTTAGGAGGAATGGTAATTTATTTTATTAACCTTATAGGAAAAAATTTTAATTTTAACATTCCGCTGAATCCTTTTACAGCGCTAACAGTTGGACTCCTTGAATTTCCTGGATTTATTCTTATATTGTTGGTAAAATATATAATATATCCTTGAACATTAATATGCCACGTGCCAGGCACGTNNACGTGGCATATTTCATGCAAAACTTAAATAAACGAAGCATGGACTACCTTTAGTAAGATTCATTCATAAAAGAATAATAAGATTAAATATTAATAGATTAATTACAAAATTTTAACAACTTTTGTGCATAGCTTTTATATAAAAATGATAGTAGAATATCTATGTTAAACACAAAGCAATGTAGAAGAGGAGATATTTATGGGAACTATTTACAAAGAAGTAGTTGGAGAAAAGAATCAAAAACTATCAAAGATTATCATTTCTGTTATTTTAACTGCAGCAGGGGTTGATTTAGTTTTTTTAATTGGGGACTTTGTTAAGGGCAACTTTCAGGTTATAGGTTATGCATTAGTAGCACTGGCATTTTTAAGTACAATTTATTTTTATAGAAAATCAAAGGTAAGATATAAGTACTTGATAATTGATGATGAGGTAATAATTGAAAAGCTCATAAGAAATAAAAGGTCAGTAGAACTTAATTTTAAGGCAAAAAATATAACTAATATTGAAAGAATAAATAACAAACTAGCTGATCTCAATGCATCAAAAAAGCCAAGGTTTTTTACAGATAACAAAAACAATCCTATTTATGAATGTAAAGTCTTAAAAAACAATAAGGTTTACAGTTTTTATTTTCAGCCCAGTGAAGAACTTATTAAAAGAATAAATATTATAAGAAGCTGCAGGGGAGCTGCATAGAGCGAAGTTTAAGGGAGCTGCTGCAAAACATGAAAATCTCACAATATATTGTGAATGAAATTCATTTTGCATCAGCCTCTTTTTCTTTACCATTTCAAGCATATATCTTATAATAAACATATATAGGGAACGGTCTTGACCGGTTCACAAATAGAAGGTGATTATTATTGAATGATATGCCAATTACGGAGGGCATTTTTAAATATATAAATGAAGATATAACTTCATTTCATATGCCGGGACATAAGAATAACAAAAGAAATTTCAAAGAGCTTCAAAAGATTCAAGATAACCTGTATAAAATGGATAATACTGAAGTCCCAGGTCTTGATAATCTGCATATGCCTAAAGACATAATACTAAAATCGGAACAAAATGCTGCAAGAATCTTTAAAGCTTCCAAAACTTACTACCTAGTAAATGGGAGTACCAGTGGGATATATTCCATGATACTTGGCACAGTAAAGCCTAAAGAAAAAATAATTGTTTTAAGAAACTGCCACCGCTCAGTGTATTCTGCTTGCTTACTTGGCGATATTAAAACTGAATACATATATCCAAAAGTCTCCTCTTTATTTAATATAGGGGTTGGAATAGATATTAACGAAGTTGTAAAGGTTATAAAGGAAAATCCTGATGCAAAGGCTGTGGTTTTAACTTATCCTACATATTATGGAACTTGTGCTGATATTAAAAAGATTTCAAAAGAAGTTCATGATAGGGGTATGCTTCTTATAGTGGATGAAGCTCACGGAGCTCATTTCCCTTTTAATGACAGACTTCCTAAGACATCTATAGAGCTTGGGGCAGATATGGCTGTTACAAGCCTTCATAAAACTTTGCCATCTCTTACCCAAACAGCTATTTTAAATCTATCCAAAGGGGTAGATGATAGCGGTATAGGATTTATGACATCACTTTTTCAAAGTACCAGCCCATCCTATGTATTTATGGCATCTATGGAAAGCAGCCTAAATATAATGGAAAATCAGGGCAAGCTCCTTACAGATGAGATGATTGATGAGGTTTTACTTTTCAAGGAAAAAATGAAAAATCTAAAATCCTTTATAGTTATGGATATGGATTATTTAAAAGATGATTTTGTTTATGATATGGACTCCTTAAGATTAGTTATTAAAAGTAGTTTTGGAGGAAGGAAGCTTGAAAAAATTTTAAGGAGTCAGTATAAAATACAAGTTGAGATGTCTGATTTAAATAATATAGTACTTATTGTTACTGTTGGAAATACGAAAGAAGATATAAAAAAGCTTTATGAAGCTTTATATGACATAGATAAAAAATATGGATATTTGAATAAAATAAATGACTATATTATTCAAATACCAAAGGCAGAGAAAGTAATGAGTATTCATGATGCATACTACATGAAAAAAAGGAAAGTAAGATTAAAAGAGGCGAAAGATCTTATAAGCTGTGAAATGATTTCACCCTATCCTCCTGGAATTCCTGTGATTTTGCCTGGTGAGCTTATAACTCCTGAAATTATAGACACTATAATTTCAGCAAAAGAAAACGGTATACAGCTAAACGGAATGGAAGATATGCAGGGTGAATATATAAACGTTGTTAGCAGCTAAGATGAACCAATCCAGGGGCGTAGCAGCCGTTTGAATATTACGGATGGTAGCCATCGGATAAAATTTTACCAAAGGAGAACACGAAATGGGAAAAATCATTGTAATTGAAGGCACTGATGGAAGTGGGAAAACAACCCAAATTGAAAGGCTATATAATAGGCTTAAAGATGAAAATGAAGATATAATAAAAATAAAATATCCCCATTATGAAAGTCCCTCATCTGCTCTTGTTAAGATGTACTTAAATGGGGAGTTTGGAGATAAACCAGAGGATGTGAATCCTTATACTGCTTCTGCTTTTTTTGCGGTGGATAGAATTGCTTACTATAAAAAAGAATGGGGAAAGTTTTATAATAAAGGAAGTATAGTACTAGCAGATAGATATACAACTTCCAATATGATACACCAAGCAGCTAAGATTGAAGATAAAGATGAAAAAGAAAAGTTTTTAAACTGGCTGTGGGATTTGGAATTTGTAAAGATGGGGCTTCCTGTTCCAGATATAGTTATATTTCTCAATATGCCTCCTAAGTACAGCATTAAGCTTGTAAATGAAAGAGGAGAGGATATATCGGCACATCACCCTAAGGATATTCATGAAAAGGATGAAAATTATCTCAAACATTCCTATGAAAACTCACTTTATATAGCAAATAAATATAACTGGATAGATATAAGCTGTGTAAGGGATGAAAAAATTAAATCCATAGATGAAATTCATGAAGAGATATACAGCAGGGTAAAAAGATCATTATAATGAAGTGCCTGGGAAACATCCGAAAAAGTAAG
>DHEX01000065.1:11141-13223 GCA_002400085.1 Clostridiaceae bacterium UBA4839
TAAGATAACCTAATTAAAAGGAGGTGTTTATATGAAACTTGTCATTGCTATTGTACATGACGATGATGCTGACGAATTAATTGAAAGGTTAACGGAGCATGGAGTTGGGGTTACTAAACTTGCTACGACAGGGGGATTTTTAAAATCAGGAAACACCACTTTACTTATAGGTATTGATGAAGAAAAGCTTGACGGGGTTCTGGAGACGATAAGAAAGGTATGTAATACGAGAAAAGAAGTTATTTCGCCCCCTTCACCTGTACTTGGAGTCACAGGGGTTTATGTACCGTCACCTATTGAAGTTACCATTGGCGGTGCTACAGTTTTTGTACTTGAAGTGGACTCCTTTGAAAAGATTTAACATAAAGTGGTAGGGAGCGGTCTTGNNGGCAGTCCCAAATTATTTAAAGTACTCTAATTGGAGCTGGTAATTATGTTTGAAGTTGTAGGTCAGGAAAATGCTAAAAAAGTTTTTGAAAATGCATGTAAAAATGAAAGACTAGCACATGCCTATCTTTTATATGGTCCCAAAGGAACACAAAAAAGCATATATGCCATGTATATGGCATCAAAGATTATGTGCAAGGGTGATGAAAAACCTTGCGGTCAGTGTGAAGCTTGCAGAAAAATTATCAGTAATTCTCATCCTGATGTAAGAGTTGTTTCTACTGAAAAAAACAGCATAGGCATAGATGTAATAAGAAAACTTTTAGAAGAAATAAATACAAAACCCTATGAGGGAGATAAAAAGGTCATTGTAATCATTGATGCAGATAAAATTACAGTTCAAGGGCAAAATTCAATTTTAAAAACCTTAGAGGAGCCGCCTGCAGATACTACTATTATAATGACTGCAGAGAATATAAATCTTATACTTAATACTATTAAATCCAGATGCCAAACATTGAAGTTTCAGCCTGTAAAGGTTTCACAGATTGAAGATTATTTAGTAAATAAAGGAATTGATAAAGAAAAATCAGCTTTTGCAGCTGCCCAAAGCGGGGGAATAGTAGAGGAAGCTGAAAAGTTTTTAGATGATGATTATATAAAACTTAGAAAAGAAGTACTTAATATTGCATCAAAATGTACAAAGAAAGATACTTTTGAAGTCATTAAGTATGTTGATTTTTTTGTGGACAATCAAGATAAATCAGATGTAATATTTGCTATAATGAAAAGTTACTTTAGAGATATAATTGTGGTAAAACTTACAAACACCAGTCAGCCCATAATTAACTATGACTGTTATGATATCCTCGTTGAAGAAAGCGGGAGGTTATCATATAATAAATTAAGCACTATAATGGATGCAATAAATATTGCAGAGGAAAGGATAAAGCAGTATGCAAATTTTCGCCTAGCAGTAGAGGTTATGATACTTGATATACAGGAACTTTAAATAGCTGCAAACAGATATCAACTAATGTGAAGATTTAATAAAATTTATTGGTGGTAAATTCATAAAAATTAATAGAATAGAGAAAGGAGCATGGTTACGTTTTGTTATGGTCTTTGTAACCAGGTATAATGAATGATTACGGTTGTGGGAGTTAGATTTAAAAAGGCAGGTAAGATATATTACTTCGACCCAAATGAAAATGATATAAATGTCGGAGATGATGTTATAGTTGAAACAGCAAGAGGATTGGAGTTTGGCAAGGTAGTTATAGACCGAAGAGAAATAAGTGAGGACAATATAGTTCCTCCGCTTAAAAAAGTTATAAGAATTGCAACAGAAGAGGATAGAATAAAAAATGATGATAATAAAAGTAGAGAAAAAGGTGCTTTTGATATATGCCTTAAAAAAATAGCTGAGCATAATTTGCCAATGAAACTTATTGATGTAGAGTATACTTTTGATAACAGCAAAATAATATTTTATTTTGTAGCCGATGGAAGAATTGATTTTAGAGAGCTTGTAAAGGATTTAGCTTCAATTTTCAGGACAAGAATTGAGCTAAGGCAAATTGGAGTCAGGGATGAATCTAAGATGATAGGAGGACTTGGGCCTTGTGGAAGACCTATGTGCTGTGCTTCATATCTTGGCGAATTTGAACCTGTATCAATAAAAATGGCAAAGCA
>DHEX01000002.1:0-17927 GCA_002400085.1 Clostridiaceae bacterium UBA4839
GGATCGGCTCTTCTAAGACTCAGTTGGAGAAAAGTATTCCTTATAAGCAAACTCCATCTGAGTCTAAGAATCGCCTTATCCGATGGCTACCATCCGTAATCCCCCGCTTAATGCGGAGAATAACGGATGCTACGCCCCTGGATCGGCTCTTCTAAGACTCAATTGGGGAAAAGTATTCCTTATAAGCAAACTCCACCTGAGTCTAAGAATCGCATTATCCGATGGCTATCATATGCGATATAGTATAGCACATTTAATAATTAAGCAGCCTATTGACATTTAAAAATGAAAATGTATATAATATATTATAGTTATTAACCATATAATGGATTATATATTATAATTCTTTATGAACAATATCATTAGGGGGATTAATTTATGGACAGAGATCTGGCACTTGGGCTTGTGAGGGTTACAGAGGTTGCTGCTTTGGGNNGGTGCTGCAAAACTTATGGGTCGCGGTGATAAGAATGCTGCTGATGCTGCAGCAGTAGATGGCATGAGAAGGATGTTTGATAGGATTAACATAAGAGGCACTGTAGTTATTGGTGAAGGTGAAATGGATGAAGCTCCTATGCTTTATATAGGAGAAAAAGTTGGCAAGGGAGATGAAGATTCACCTGAAGTTGACATTGCAGTAGATCCTTTAGATGGAACTAATCTTGTTTCAAGGGGACTTCCTAATGCACTTTCAGTTGTGGCAGTTGCTAAAAAGGGATGTCTTCTTCATGCGCCTGATATGTACATGGAAAAAATTGCTGTAGGGCCAAGGGCAGCAGGCTCAGTGAACTTAGATGCACCACTAAAAGAAAACATAGTAAATGTTGCCAAGGCCCTTGGGAAAAGTGTTCAGGATGTTACGGTAATAATGCTTGACAGAGAAAGGCATCAAGGTCTTATGGATGATGTTAGAAGTATTGGTGCAAGGATGAAGCTTATATCGGATGGCGATATTGCAGCTGCTATTGCAACTATATTTGAAGATACCGGCGTTGATTTAATGGTAGGTATAGGCGGTGCTCCGGAGGGAGTTATTTCAGCTGCCGCCCTAAAATGTCTTGGCGGTGATATGCAGGTAAGGCTCTATCCTGAAAATGAGGAGCAGAAAAAACGATGTGCTGAAATGGGGATAAGGGATCTTTCAAAGGTAATGTATATGGATGATATTGTAACGGATGATGAGGTATACTTTGCTGCTACAGGTGTTTCAGATGGGGATCTTTTAAAAGGAGTTGTTTATTATAAAAAGGACAGGGCTAAAACTCAATCGGTAGTAATGCGTGCAAAAACTGGTACTATAAGATTTGTAAATACTATTCATAATTTAAATCTTGGTGAATAAGTTTTGATTTTATCCAGCCGTAATCCCCCGCTTGACGCGGAGATTACGGCTATGCCATCGGATAAAGGTTAACAATATAGGCTTTTGCTATATAATCTCCAGTCTAATTTTTTACTTATATTTTTTTAAGGCTATGTTTTATTTAAAACATAGTCTTATTTTTAGCTATGCTGGTTAATTGAAGTTTTACAGCCAGAAGTTTTACAGCAAATGACTTTACATTTCAAAATTTTAGTAATACAATATAAAAAAGAGTGGTTCTCTGTATCTTAAAACATCATTGCTACATCTTTTAAGATTACATGCCTTTTAACTTCCAACAAAACACATCAATTGTATATTTGTATTCGAAACTATATATATTTGATTATTATATTATCGGTAATATATGGTTATTTTAATTATTTTCAAATAAATACGGAGGTATATTATGAATTTTTTAGAACTTAAAGGGAAAACCCTTGAAGAGCTTCGAGATATTGGCAAAAATATGGGCATAAAATCTGTTACGAAATATAGGAAAAGCGAACTTATTGAAGCAATACTTAACATTGAAGAAGGACAGAAAAATGAAAAAAGTGATGAGGACATAACACCAATTGAACAAGAGGAAATGGAAGAAGATATTGTAGAGGAGAAGCAACCATCAAAGACTTCAGAAAATTTAAATTTAAAGGATATAGATGCAAATAAAAGGGGAAGAATACAAGAGCTTATTCAGGATTCAGATACAGTAGAAGGTGTATTTGAACAAGTTGAAAACCAGTCCTATGGTTTTCTAAGGACTGATAATTATCAGCAGGGACCAAGGGATATTTATGTATCTCCATCTCAAATAAGAAAATTTGGGATTAGAACAGGGGATAAGGTAAAAGGTAAGGCAAGATATCCAAAGGAAACAGAAAAGTATAAGGCACTTATTTATCTTCAGGAGATTAATGGAATAGTACCTGAAGGGACACTTATAAGAAAACCTTTTGAAACGTTAACTCCTATTTATCCTTTAAAAAGAATAAGTCTTGAAACTACAGGGAATGACTTGGCAACAAGATTAATTGATATAATTGCTCCTTTAGGAAGAGGGCAAAGAGGGCTTATCGTTGCACCGCCTAAGGCAGGGAAAACAGTTCTATTAAAGAAGATAGCAAATGCTATTATTCAAAATCATACTGATATTGAACTTATCGTTCTTTTAATTGATGAAAGACCTGAAGAGGTAACTGATATTCAAAGGTACATAGGTGATAAAGGGGAGGTAGTTTATTCTACTTTCGATGAAGAACCAGAAAATCATACAAGGGTTGCTGAACTTGTTCTTGAAAGAGCAAAAAGGCTTGTTGAAATGAAAAGGGATGTAGTTATCCTTCTTGACAGTTTAACAAGGCTTTCAAGAGCGTATAATCTTACTATTCAACCGACAGGAAGAACCCTATCCGGAGGGCTTGATCCAGGAGCCTTAATAATGCCTAAAAGGTTTTTTGGAGCTGCAAGGAACATTGAAGAGGGAGGCAGCTTAACTATTTTAGCTACTGCTTTAATTGAAACAGGAAGCAGAATGGATGATGTTATTTTTGAAGAGTTTAAGGGCACTGGGAATATGGAAGTTCATCTTGATAGAAAGCTTCAGGAAAGAAGAATTTTCCCTGCCATTGATATAAATAAGTCAGGAACAAGAAGAGAGGATTTACTTCTTTCTGATGAAGAAATGAATGCAGTAATGACAGTTAGAAAGCTTCTATCAAATGAAACAGTGTATGATGCAACAGAAAAACTTTTAAACAGCCTTATGAAAACAAAAAATAATAAGGAATTTGTTCAGGTTTTCCCAAAACAGGTTTAATATAATTCAATGAACAATTACAGTGGAGATAAGAAAAGTATATGGAATGAAGTGGTAGGGAACGGTCTTGACCGTTCCGCTCCCCACGATTCTGTGCATCTCCCAGAGGAATGGTCAAGACCATTTCCTACAACTGAGTTGCAAATTAATTGTTATTGAGCTGTTGATTTAATAAAAACCTTATGCTATAATTTTAAGAGTTGACATTACAAAATTAACTTTATTGAATAAAACTGCAAGTAATTTAAAGCTGTTTTGGCTTTAGAATGTATACAAATTGTAAAAAGAGGTGAAGCATATGAAAGAAGGAATACATCCAAATTATACTCACGAAGCAGTTATAAGATGTGCATGTGGTAATACATTTACAACTGGTTCAGTTAAAAAGGATATGACAGTTGAAATTTGTTCAAAGTGCCATCCATTTTATACTGGAAAGCATAAAACTTTAGATACAGGCGGAAGAATAGAGAAATTTATGAAAAAGTATAATCTTAAGAGTGATGATGAAGAATAGCTAATTTTAAGACCGGAGTTCCGGTCTTTTTTTTACTTATAATAAGTATGCTGCAATTCGCAATTTAAATTTTATTTTGTGTTACAACAGTAAAACAATGCGAAGCAGTTTTTATAATTGAGAGTTGAGAATTATTCCATATTGCCGAACGATAAATGTTGTAGNNACCGTTCCGTTGATGAACGAGCGGAATTTGGTGGATGGAACGGTGCCAACACCCAGTATCAATTCTATTCTGTGGTATTTGCAGGATGATCTGAATTTGGTGCGGCGGAACGGTCAAGACCGTTCCCTACCAATGATTATATTATTCGTAATTTGCATTCTTCTTAAATTACGAATTGAAGATAAGTATATATTTGTGTTTAAAATATAAATAAATAGTGGTAAAATTAAAAAATGGATATTAAATAGGGGGCGGGAATATATGTATGGACCTAAAAATCATGGATGGATTGAAGTTATTGTTGGACCAATGTATAGTGGGAAAAGTGAGGAGCTTATAAGAAGAATCAAAAGAGCAAGAATTGCAAAACAAAAGGTGTTAGTTTTTAAACCTGTAATTGATGATAGATATAGTAAAAATGATGTAGTTTCTCATGATGGGATAAAAGCTGAAGCAATTTGCATCAGCCGTTCCTCTGAAATTTTAAAATACATAACAGACGATACAGATGTTGTAGCTGTAGATGAAGTTCAATTTTTTGATGATGGAATTGTTGACGTTTTAAGGGGCATAGCAGATAAGAATAAAAGGGTTATATGTGCAGGTCTTGATATGGATTTTAGGGGAGAACCTTTTGGACCTGTGCCAAAACTTCTTGCCATTGCAGAGTTTGTTGATAAGATACAGGCAATTTGTATGGTTTGCGGCAACCCTGCTACAAGAACACAAAGGCTTATAGATGGGAAACCTGCTAAGTATTCCGATCCAGTAGTTATGGTAGGAGCTAAAGAAAAATATGAAGCAAGATGCAGGAAGTGCCATATTGTTCCCAAAGAGTGAGGTGCTATAATGAAAGGGGTTATTGATAGGTTTGAAGGATTGTTTGCAGTTATAGTTTTAGACAGTGGTGATGTTACTGATATTGAAAAAAGTAAAATCCCTGAAGGAGCAAAAGAAGGAGACGTTGTTATTATAGATGACAGCATTCATATAGACAGGGAAGAAACAGAAAAAAGAAAAAAGAAAATGGAGAATTACCTTAAGATGTGGGAAGACTAAGGATAGTTTGAAGGCTCAAGCTTTATAAGCAAACTCTACATGAACGTAGGATTACTTGATTGGGGGGATACTTTGTGCCAAAAAAAACAAGTATAGGTGGTCAGGCAGTTATTGAAGGCGTTATGATGAGAGGACCTAAAAAAATAGCTATAGCTGTTAGAAAGGAAGATGGGAGCATTGAGGTGGATGTTAAAGACAGCATTCCATTTTCAAAACGAAATAAGTTTTTGTCCCTGCCATTTATAAGAGGTATAGTAGCCTTATTTGATTCACTTATCATAGGTATTAAATCATTAAATTTCTCTGCATCCTTTTATGAGGATGAAGAGGAGGAAACCAAATTTGATAAATATATGAAAGAAAAGTTTAAAGATAAAGCAGATAACATAACTACAGGTTTTTCTTTTATTATTTCATTAATATTAGCAACAGTTCTTTTCTTTATAATTCCAACTTTAGGTGCTAACTTAATAAAAAGATATACAGAAAGTGCTTTTATAAAAAATTTATTTGAGGGAGCTATAAGGATCATTATTTTCCTTCTTTATATTTATTTTATAAGCAAAATTGAAGATATAAAAAGGGTACTTGAATACCATGGGGCAGAGCATAAAAGTATATTCTGCTATGAGAATGAACTTCCTCTCACGCCGGAAAATGCAAAACAGTTTACAACTCTTCACCCAAGATGCGGAACAAATTTTTTGTTTATTGTCATGTTTGTAAGCATAATTGTATTTAGTTTTTTTGGATGGCCTAATATCACTCAAAGGATAATAAGTAGAATACTTTTGCTTCCAGTAATTTCAGGAATATCCTATGAAATAATTAGATGGCTTGGGTACTCAGATAGTGCAGTTGCAAAAGTTCTTTCATACCCAGGGCTTATGCTTCAAAAGCTTACTACAAGAGAGCCTGATGAATCTCAACTTGAGGTTGGTATTGCAGCTTTAAAGGCAGTGGCAGATGATTACATTATGGAAGAAAATAGAGAGACAGCTGTAATTAATAATGAAAAATCAAAGGATGACTTAAAGAATGAAAATATTTGAAGCTGTAAAAGCCGGTAAAGATATGCTAAAGGGCTTTGAAACTGCATATCTCGATACAGAAGTAATTTTATGCTATATATTAAATAAGGATAAAATATATCTTCATATTAATAAGGACGAGGAGCTTAATAGGGAATATGAGGATAAATTTTTTAGCTGTATGCGAAGAAGACAAGAGGGAGAACCAGTTTCATATATTATTGGCAATAAAGAATTTATGGGCTTAAACTTTTATGTTAAAAAAGGGGTTTTAATTCCAAGACCAGATACTGAGACTCTTGTAGAAACAGTATTAGATGAAATAAAAGATATTGAAAACCCTGTAATTGCTGATGTATGCTGCGGCAGCGGAGCTATTGGCATATCCATAGCAAATTACAGAAAAGATGCTTTTGTTTACCTTCTTGACATTATGGAAAGCCCTCTTGAAGTTTCAAGAATCAATGCACAAAAAAACAGCGTTGAGGAAAGAACATCTATAATGAAATCTGATTTGCTTAATTCCCTAAGAGGAAAGAAATTGGATGCTATAGTTTCTAATCCGCCATATATTAAAAAGGAAGAAATCCCAACTCTTATGAAGGACGTAAGGGATTTTGAACCCTTTGAAGCTCTTTGCGGAGGAGAAGATGGTTTGGATTTTTATAGAAAAATAACTATAGAGGCAGGAAGTATGCTGAGAAAAGAAGGACTACTTGCCTATGAAATAGGGTATGAACAAAGCCTTGATGTAAGGAAGATATTGTACCTTAATGGCTTTCATGATATAAGGTGTATTAAGGATCTATCAGGTATAGAAAGGGTTATAACTGGAAGAGGGAACTTCAATTCGTAATTTAGATTTAATTCACCGCTGCGATAAGAAAAATATATTCCATTCATTTGACCGTTTGCAAAAAAACTCTAAGGTGAAAAATGCCAGATAAACTGTAGGGGACGGTCTTGACCGTCCCGCTGGGGGACGCACGAAATCGTGGGGGGGCGGAACGGTCAAGACCGCTCCCTACCTTTTTCCGCTGTAATTTGTTCATGAATGATAGAAGAGGGAAGAATATATGTTGTTTAAAGAAATGAATTTATGATATAATTATTTAATGTGAAGTTTAATGTATTGATAACTAATATTTAAATAATATTGTAGAGTTTGTCAAAGAAAATTTTATTAAATTCTTTTATTATGGAGTGGTGATAGTTATGCTTGAAAAGCTTGATTTTATTGAAGAAAAATATGATGATCTATCCAGAAAAATAGGTGATATAGAAGTAATATCTGATCCGCAGCTTTACCAAAAATATTGTAAAGAGCAAAGTGATCTTGAGGAGATTGTAACAAGCTATAGAGAGTACAAAAGCATATTAAAAAATCTTCAAGAGGATAAAGACATGGTTATGAATGAAAAGCTTGAAAAGGAAATGAAAGAACTTGCAGAGGAAGAAATAAAGCAGCTTGAAGAGGAAAGGGATAAAAAGGAGCAGGAGCTTAAGGTTCTTTTAATTCCAAGGGATCCTAACGATGAAAAAAATGTTTTTATTGAAATAAGGGCCGGTGCAGGTGGAGATGAAGCTGCACTTTTTGCAGGAGACCTTTTTAGAATGTATACAAGATATGCAGAAAGACATAACTGGAAGATTGAAATGATGTCTTCAAATGAAACAGGGCTTGGAGGATTTAAAGAAGTTGTATTTCAAGTTAAGGGTAATGCAGCTTACAGCAGACTTAAATACGAAAGCGGCGTTCATAGAGTTCAAAGAGTTCCTGAAACAGAAGCAGGTGGAAGAATACACACTTCTACAGCTACAGTTGCAGTTCTTCCCGAAGCTCAAGATGTAGAAGTAGAAATAAATCAAAATGATTTAAGAGTTGATGTATATAGGTCAACAGGTCACGGCGGACAATGTGTTAATACTACAGATTCAGCAGTAAGGATAACACATATTCCAACAGGGCTTGTAGTAACATGTCAGGATGAAAAATCGCAACTGAAAAATAAGGAAAAGGCTATGAAAGTTTTAAAAGCAAGACTTTTTGAAATGAAATCGACGAAACAGCAGTCTGAAATTGCAGAAGAAAGAAAGAGCCAAGTTGGAACTGGGGATAGAAGTGAAAGAATTAGGACATACAATTTTCCACAGGGAAGAGTAACAGATCATAGGATAGGACTTACTATATACCAATTGAATGACTTCTTAGATGGGAACTTAGATGGAATGATTGATGCATTAACAACCCATGACCAAGCTGAAAAATTAAAGGATCTTGGAGAATAAAAACTGCACCACAGATAGCTGTGGTGCTTTTTAAAAGGAGCCAGCTATGAAAAAGGAATTTAAAGGCAGTAAATGGTTATTTATGATTTTCCCATCTGCAATAATTATAGTGATTTTTGTATATTTTAAGACGTTATTTCATAAAAGCACCAGCTATATAAACTATATAAATATAATTTTCGATATTTTTCTGCTAATTTTGTATTTTTTTACGTTTTGTTATAAAGTTATTATAGACAATAATAGGATTAGTTTTTATACTGTATTTAAAAGATATAGTATAGATATAGAAGATATGTCCTATGCAAGGTTTTCTTCTTTTATGATAAAATTTAAAATAAAAAGAACTAATTTATATATTTTAACTACATCAAAGGGAAGTAAGCAGCTTTTTAATATGTTTGAAATATATAAAAAATAGCCCTTAGGAAGGTGATAGCTTGAATATTAAAAAGAAGCTTAAAAAAGAAAAGTCTGTTAAAAAAAATACAATATGGTTTTCAGTAATTATAATGATTATTATGACGTATGTAGTATTTGCTCTTTATTATTCAGGGTATTTTAAAGGTGGAGAAATTTTCTTTTCATTTTTATATATTGTTGTAGTTGATGGGCTTTTAATTCTTAATATTTTAAGAATCATATCAAATGATAAATTTGAATTTTATCTTTCTAATGATAATGAAAAGATAAAAATAAAGGACGGACTGCTAAGTTCACCTTTTTCTATAAATCTTGATTGGATTTATTATATAGATGCAGCTCCTAAGGCTAATGCAGATGACATTGAAGTTTTAATTGTATCAAAAAAGGGCAAACGAAATAAAAGATTTCTGCCTTTTGATGATAATCTTGTAAAAGCTAAGCCTTATTATAAGAATACATATAAATATATAATGGAAAATAAGCCTTGTAAAGATTTATATTATTATATTGTTAGAAAATCTGGAGCAAAAAAATATTACTACCTTTATTTAATATACAAGAATGCTTATGATGCAAATTTTTCTGACAGGGCACTTGACTATATAAAGGATTTTTCTGAAGAATATAATTTATAGATAAGAATAAACCTTCAATAATTTAAATAAATTTTATTATAGGTAGTCTATTTTAAATAGCAATCTTATATGTTTCAATCAATTTTTGGAGGTCGTATTCTTGCAGAAAATATGGATTATTACATTATTTGCATCTGTGGTTTGCAGTGTGGGAACAGGCCTTGGCGGTGTTATTGCTACTTCTTTTAAAAGATCTAATAAACATATTATGTCCTCAATCATGGGTATGGCAGGAGGACTTATGATGTCAATAGTAACTTTTGATCTTATACCTGAAGCAATTAGACTTGGAGGCATGGGTAAAACACTTCTTGGTATTTTTATTGGCGTGGTTTTCACTGTGCTTATAGATATACTTATTCCAGAGGATGCTATTACAAAAAAATATGGAAAAGAGGCAAAAACTGCAGCTATTATGGGAATTGGTTTAGCGGCTCATAATTTTCCTGAGGGTCTTGCAATTGGCTCGGGTTTTATGGGTGGAATGAACCTTGGCCTTGAGCTTTCAACCGTAATTGCACTGCATGATATACCAGAAGGAGCAGCAGTTGCTTCTCCTTTAATGCAAAGCAGTATGCCAAGGGGAAAAATTATATTTTATACCATATTAACTGCTTTGCCAACGGCTATAGGAGCTTTTATAGGAGCTTATATCTCAAATATATCCAATTATTTTGTTACATTATGTTTGGGGTTTGCAGGAGGTACAATGCTTTATATTGTTTGCGGAGAGCTTATTCCAGACAGTAAAAATCTTTATAAAGGAGTACTTTCTACTCTTTCAATAATAGTTGGATTTGTTTTGGGGCTTATAATCACTTCTATATTTAATTAAAATTTACGTTAATTGGAGGAAGATACATGGATACAAAAGTATGCTATGTTACTGAAAAGGACATAGATAAAATAAATAAAGCAGCTGAGGTAATAAAAAGAGGCGGCCTTGTAGCTTTTCCAACAGAAACTGTATATGGTCTTGGAGCAAATGCACTTGATGAAAAGGCAGTATCAAAGATATTTGAAGCTAAGGGAAGACCTCAGGATAATCCGCTTATTGTACATGTTGCAGATTTTGATATATCAAAATATGTAACATATATTCCTCAAAAGGCTAAATTGCTAATGGAAGCCTTTTGGCCGGGGCCAATAACTATAATTATGCCAAAGTCTGACATAATCCCAGATAGGGTAACTGCTGGGCTTAAATGTGTTGGAATGAGGATGCCTTCAAATAAAGTGGCAAGAAAATTAATTGAGCTTTCTAAAACTCCAATTGCAGCTCCTTCTGCAAATCTATCTGGTAAGCCTAGCCCAACTACAATTGGGCATTGCATAGATGATTTAATGGGCAAGGTAGATATGATAATTGGCGGGGATAGATGTATTGTTGGAGTGGAATCTACAGTTGTAGATACAACAGATGGAAATGTCACAATTTTAAGGCCGGGAGGAATAACTCTTGAAATGCTTAAAGAGGTAGTAGGAGAGGTAAAAATAGATCCTGCTATAATGAAAAAACCAGATAAGGATTTTAAACCTAAAGCTCCTGGAATGAAATATAAACATTATGCACCTAAGGCTCCTATGACTGTGGTCAGAGGGGAAAATGAAAAGGTCATAAATTATATAAATGAAATGGCGAAAAAAAAGCAGCTTAATGGTGAAAAAGTTGGTATTTTAGGGACAGAGGAAAATTTGGACAAATATGAAGGAAATATAAAAATTTGTATAGGAAAACGAAGTGAACCTGGAATAATTGCTGCAAACTTATTTGATTGTTTGAGAGAATTTGATAAAATAGATGTAGATTATATAATATCAGAAGGNNTTAGGAGGAAAAGCATGAACATTCTTTATGTTTGCACAGGAAACACTTGCAGAAGTGCTATGGCTGAGTGTATAACTGAATATCAGGCAAAGCTGCATAATGTCCCAGTTGATGTGTCTTCAGCAGGAATATCAGCTTTTCCCGGCCAGGCAGCTTCAGAAAATGCAATTAAGGTTATGAGTGAATATGGACTTGTTCTTAGAAATCATATTTCTAGGCAGATTTCAGAAAAAATGTTATCTGAAGCTGATTTAATTTTAACAATGACAAAAGCCCAAAAGGGCACCCTTATTTCAAATTTTCCTGCATACAAAGAAAAGATTTTTACTTTAACGGAGTATGTTGGTGATTCTAATGACATTCTTGACCCATTTGGAAGCGATATAATTGTATATAGGGAATGTGCAATGCAGCTTACAGAGGCTGTAATGAAGTTATTATCAAAAATAAAGGAAGGTTAGTACATATGTACTATTACTTTCCTTTTTTTAAGGCCAAATATTCAATTGACTTCAATTTGCAATTTAAGATATTATTTTACAAAACGGAGTTTAATTGATTTGATAAGAACAATTTTAATTTGGAAAGAGGAGGAAAACAAAATGAAAATAGCTTTGGGATCTGACCACGGTGGATATAATTTAAAAACAACTGTGGCAAAACATCTTAAAGAAAAAGGATATGATTTTGAGGATTTCGGATGTTTTACTTGTGAATCCTGCGACTATCCTGATTATGCACTTAAAGTTGCTGAAAAGGTTGCAGATGGAGAATTTAATCTTGGAATAGTGGTTTGCGGTACTGGAATTGGCGTATCAATAGCTGCTAATAAAGTACCTAAAATCAGGGCTGCTCATTGTACAGATACTTATAGCGCAAGATACAGCCGCATGCATAATGATGCCAATATACTTGCATTAGGAGGGAGAATAACCGGTGATGGGCTTGCTCTTGATATTGTAGATGCTTTTCTAACTTCAAAGTTTGAAGGTGGAAGACATGCAAAAAGAGTTGATAAAATTACTGCAATAGAAAAGAAATATAATAAATAGGGGGCAGAAATGATGGATAAAAGAGTTACAGTTATAGATCACCCGTTAATTCAGCACAAACTTTCAATTTTAAGAGATGTAAATACAGGATCTAAAGATTTCAGAGACCTTCTTGAAGAAATAGCAATGCTTATGGGCTATGAAGTAACAAGGAATTTTCAGCTTGAAGATATAGAAATTGAAACTCCAATTTGCAAAACAAAGGCAAAGGTATTAACAGGGAAAAAGGTTGCTATTATTCCAATATTAAGAGCAGGGCTTGGAATGGTGGATGGAATGCTTAGACTTATTCCAGCTGCAAAGGTTGGACATATTGGACTTTATAGAGACCCTAAAACATTAAAACCTGTGGAGTATTACTGCAAACTTCCTGCAGATATTGAGGAGAGGGACATAATAGTTGTTGATCCTATGCTTGCTACAGGCGGATCTGCATCTGATGCTATAACCCTTCTTAAAAAACGCGGAGCAAAGAATATAAAGCTTATGAATCTTATTGCTGCACCAGAGGGAATTGAAACTGTGCTTAAAACTCATCCTGACATTGAAATATTTGTAGCAGCAGTTGATGAAAAATTAGACGAAAATGGATATATAGTTCCCGGACTTGGTGATGCAGGCGATAGAATTTTTGGAACTAAGTAGGTGTATTTTATGAGACCAAATTGGGATGATTATTTTATGGAAATTGCTGAGGTAATAAAAAAGCGTTCAACTTGCATTAGAAGACAGGTTGGTGCTGTTATTGTAAAGGATAACAGAATTCTTACAACAGGATATAATGGTGTTCCACCGAAAATGCAGCACTGCACAGAAGCAGGCTGTTTAAGGGAAAAGCTTAAAGTACCATCAGGTCAAAGGCATGAGCTTTGCCGTGCTCTTCATGCTGAGCAAAATGCAGTTATTCAGGCGGCTAAAAATGGCATAGCCATAGATGGAAGCACTATTTATATAACTACTCAGCCTTGCATTATATGTGCAAAAATATTAATTGCTTCTGGAATTAAAAAAATTGTTTATAATGGGGAGTATCCAGATGAGCTTTCCATGGAAATGATAAAAGAATCTAAAATTGAATTTGTAAAGTATGAGGGTACTGTAAATCTGTAGGGGCGAACATTGTTCGCCTTTTTTTTATTTAATGTTGCAATTTGACATCATTAATGAACAAATTACAGCGGAGATAAGAAAAATATATGGAATGAACATAGATGGTAGGGAGCGGTCTTGACCGTTCCGCCCCCCTGAATTTTGATCATCGTGCAGTACGAATAAAGCGTCAGTTAAGTTTAATGTATTATTATTTGCTTATTTATGTTAAAATACTAATATTAAATGTATTATAATTTGTTGCCGATATTATTACATGTTTTGAAAATTTACAGGGGATGAATACTTTATGAAATACGGAATAATATTTATTACAGCAGCTATAATATCTTTTTCAGCTACACCTTTTGCAAAAAGGCTGGCATATAAATTAAAAGCAATAGATGTACCTAAAGATGAAAGAAGAGTTCATAATAGACCTATACCAAGGATGGGAGGTCTTGCAATTTATATATCCTACACATTATGCAGCATAATTTTTATGGGGTTAAATAAGCAGTCTTTGGGAATAATAATTGGAAGCTCTATAATAGTTGTTGGTGGAATGTTAGATGATATAAAATCGTTAAAACCAAGTCAAAAACTTATATTTCAAATAATTGCTGCAACAGTTTTGATGCTTTTTGGAGTAAGGGTAAATTCAATAACTGTTCCATTTTTTACAGAAAACAGCAGCATGGATATAGGCTATTCAGGAATAATTCTTACTTATCTTTGGGTTGTTGGAATTACAAATGCAGTAAATTTAATAGATGGTTTAGATGGTCTTGCTTGCGGCATTTGCTTTATATCATCTATAACCCTTCATATTGTTTCTTTAATGAGCGGCAGGTATTTCCCTGCATCACTTACAATAGCTTTAGCAGGTGCATGCCTTGGGTTTTTACCTTATAATTTTAATCCTGCTTCTATTTTTATGGGCGATACAGGTTCACAATTTTTAGGCTTTACTCTATCTGCAATATCCATTCAAGGGGCTATAAAGTCTGCAGCTGCTGTATCTGTAGCTGTGCCTATACTTGCCCTTGGACTTCCTATTTATGATACTATTTTTGCTATGGTAAGGCGTAAATTAAATAATAAACCAATAATGCAGGCAGATAGGGGGCACTTACATCATAGACTTTTAGATTTAGGATTAACTCAAAAGCAGGTTGTACTTATTATGTATGCTATAAGTGCAGTTTTAGGTGCTACTGCAATTGTTGCCATGAAAATATCGAATCGGCAGTCCTACGCACTGCTTATTATTGTTTGCGCTTTTATTGTTTCATGTGCAATTGAGTTTGGTATTTTTGAAAGAAAAGTATAGATTATGAGGTGATAAATTTGAATAAAATAAAGGTAATGACTGTATTTGGTACAAGACCGGAAGCTATTAAAATGGCACCTCTTATTAAAGAATTAAAAAAAAGAGAAGAAATTGAATCAAAGGTTTGCGTTACTGCACAGCATAGGCAAATGTTAGATCAAGTTTTAAATCTTTTTAATATAGTACCTGATTATGATCTCAATATTATGCAAAATATGCAGACACTATCAGGCATAACTACAAAGGTGCTTTTAGGCCTTGAGGGGGTCTTTAAAGATGCAAAGCCAGATATTGTGTTAGTACATGGTGATACCACTACAACCTTTGCAGGAAGCCTTGCTGCATTTTATAATAAAATAAAAATTGGCCATGTTGAAGCAGGACTTAGAACTTATAATAAATATTTTCCTTACCCTGAGGAAATGAATAGAAAGCTTACAAGTGCTTTAGCTGATCTTCATTTTGCGCCCACCCTTCATTCAAAACAAAATCTTTTAAATGAAGGCATAAAGGAAGAAAATATTTTTGTTACTGGCAATACAGTAATAGATGCTATGGAATATACTGTAGAAAAGAATTATGTATTTAATACTGAAGAATTAAATCATATAAATTTTAAAGAAAAAAAGGTAATAATGGTTACAGCTCACAGGCGTGAAAACTGGGGTGAACCTCTTGAAAATATATGTTTTGCACTTAAGGAATTATCTCAAAAGTATCATGATATAGAAATCATTTATCTTGTTCATTTAAATCCAATAGTAAAGGAAACAGTTTATAAAATACTTGGGGGTGAAGAAAGAGTTCATCTTCTTCCTCCGCTTGATACGAAGGAAACTCATAATCTTATGAATAGAAGCTATCTTATTCTTACGGATTCTGGCGGACTTCAGGAGGAAGCGCCTCACCTTGGAAAGCCTGTATTAGTTCTTCGGGATGTAACAGAAAGGCCAGAAGCTGTAGAGGCAGGTACCGTTAAAATAATTGGAACGGATACGGAGAGAATTGTTAATGAGGCATCAATTTTAATTGATAAAAAAGATGAGTATAAAAAGATGGCAAATGCAGTAAATCCTTATGGAGATGGAAAAGCCTCCATAAGAATAACAGATAGCATCCTTTATCATTATGGAATATACAAAAGAAGGCCAGAAGAATACAAATAGGAAGTAAACTTATTGTTTACTTCCTTTTATTTTGGAAACAATAAATTTAGGTGAATAAAAGCTAAGGCATATGGGAATAAATTCAAAAGAAGAAGGGAGGGAACAAATTTGAAAAAATATCTTAAACTTATTCCCGTTTTTTTATTTTCAATTTTAATTTTATCGTTTTCAATTAAAAAGGAATGGAATTATTCTATAGTAAAATCCTTTCAAAAAACAGGAGCAGAGCTTATAAGTTACGAAGTGGAAGGTCATGCGAAATTTAAAACCCCGTTAAAAAACGATGAAGCTGCAAAGAAAATATGTGAAAATATCAGTATTTATAACTATAGTCCCATATCAACAGATCCAAGCGAAACTGTTATTGAGTGCAAAAAAAATAATATAAAATACACTATTAAAACAAAAAATATTGATAACAATGGTGAAATTTATGCTTCAGTTGCTATGTCACAAGAGAATGATTTGGAGAATATAAATAATATTAGGAAAATTATTTCAGAATGTTTTAAGACATTCAATGTTAAGCCCTCCTATTCAACACTTGTCTGCGGCAAATTTGATAGGTGCATGAATTTAAAGGAAATGGAATATAAATCAAAGGAAGTGTTTGACGGTTTTAGCTGTCATATTGTAGATGAGTATTGTGATCCAAATATGGTTAGTACTTGTGGTTATGTTCACGGCATAAAGGAAAAGCTCAATTATGGAAATAAATACATAAATATTAATGCTGCACTTAGGGCTTCAAAATCTTATGACTGCACTTACATATGGATAGGAAGTCCAATCATATCCGTAGAGTATTAGCTGAAATGGAGGAGTTAACATGGATAAAATTGTAATTAGCGGGGGAAATAAATTGTATGGGAAAGTAAAAGTAAGTTCTGCAAAGAATTCAATTCTTCCTATTATTGCAGCATGTCTTTTATGTCCTGGCAAGTGCTGCCTCGAAGATATCCCATTTTTAGACGATGTATATGTGATTTTAAATGTTTTGAATTCAATTGGGGCAGAAATTGATATTGATGAGAATAATAATAAAATATATATTGACTCATCTGATATAAAAACCATGGAACCACCCTATGATTTGGTTAGAAAAATGCGGGCGTCATTTCTTGTAATGGGGCCACTTTTGTCGCGCTTTGGAAAAGTTAAAATATCTCTTCCCGGAGGATGTAATATAGGAACAAGACCAATAGATCTTCATCTTAAGGGATTTTCTGCTCTTGGGGCAGAAGTAAGCCTTGGGCATGGATATGTTGAAGCAGTATGCAGTAAACTTAAAGGAGCAAAAATCTACCTGGACTTTCCATCAGTTGGAGCAACAGAAAACATAATGATGGCAGCAGTTATGGCATCTGGTGAGACTATTATTGAGAATTCTGCAGAGGAGCCTGAAATAGTTGATCTATCGAATTTTTTAAATAACATGGGGGCAAAGATTTCAGGTGCAGGAACCGATACCATAAAAATTGAAGGGGTTAAAGAACTTACTGGAACAAATCACCAAGTTATTCCTGACAGGATTGAAGCTGGTACTTATATGGTTGCTGCAGCTGCTACAAGAGGGGATTTAATTATTGAAAACGTTATTACCGAACATGTAAGGTCTACAATTGCTAAGCTTCAGGAAAGCGGAGTGAAAATCATTGAAGGACAAAATAGAGTTAGGGTAATTGGGGAATCCCTGCCAAAATCTGTGGACATAAAAACTCTTCCTTATCCTGGATTTCCTACGGATATGCAGGCACAGTTTATGGCACTTATGAGTATTGCTCCAGGCACCTCTATTATAACTGAAACTGTATTTGAAAATAGATTTATGCATGTAACTGAACTTAAAAGAATGGGAGCTAATATAAAAATAGATGGAAGAAGTGCAGTTGTAGAAGGGGTTGAAAAGCTTACAGGAGCAAAAGTTAAAGCTACAGACCTAAGAGCTGGAGCAGCACTTATAATTGCAAGTCTTGTAGCAGAGGGAACAACAGAAATTTCTGATATTCAGCATATAGATAGGGGATATGTGGACATTGTGGGTAAATTAAATTCGGTAGGTGCTAATATTCAAAAGGTAACTGAATAACAAGAAAAAAATTAACTTCACAAAAAAGTCATAACGGTTGTCCTTATAAAATAAAATTTAATAGG
>DHEX01000002.1:17954-32171 GCA_002400085.1 Clostridiaceae bacterium UBA4839
ATTATAAGGACTGATTTTTTTTGGGGTGATGGTATTGAAAAAAATTTTACATTATATTTTGCTGATTCTTATTCTTGTTATTTTTATTCCTATATTAATATTAGGTGGGATTGGCCCTGGTATAAAGATTCCAGGTGTAATAAATAAAATAATTCCTAATGATACGGAAAAGAAAGAGGTAAAAGAGGTAAAATCTGAATCTTTAAAAGTGAAAGTTTTTATTGAAGATAAAAACAAAATTGAAGAAATGGATTTAGAAGACTATGTAAAAGGGGTAGTATGTGCTGAAATGCCTGTTTTATTTGATATAGAGGCTTTAAAAGCTCAGGCTGTAGCTGCGAGAACTTATGCATTAGCAAAAACACCTGAATTTGGGGGAAATGGCTGCTCAAAGTGCGAAGGAGCAGATGTATGTAATACAGTTCACTGCCAGGCTTGGCTTTCTAAGGAAGAAAGGTTTAAAAACTGGGATAAAAATAAAGCAGTAGATTACTGGAAAAAGATTGAGGATGCAGTTAATTCAACCTCAGGTCAGATACTAATTTATAATGGCGAAATTGTAAAATATGCTCAATATCATTCAACTAGCGGGGGGAGGACAGAGGATAGTGTTTATGCGTTTAAAAGCAGTATTCCATATTTAAAAAGTGTAGAAAGTCCCTATGAAAGTGAATCTCCGTCCTTTACTTCAACCGTGACAATGAAAAGGGAAGAGTTTATAAAAAGGATTAAAGAGTTAAGCCCTAATATAAAAATTTCAAACATAAATCTTCAAAACCAAGTAAAAATAGTAGACAGAACAGAGGGAAGCAGAGTTAAAAATATTAAAATAGGGGATAAAACTTTTAGTGGCGTGGATATACGGTGGGCTATGGGACTTAAATCTGCAAACTTTACAATAAGTATTGACTCCAAAAATGTTGCTTTTAACGTTAAGGGGAATGGCCATGGAGTAGGCATGAGTCAATGGGGCGCTAATGAAATGGGTAAAAGGGGCAAAAAGTATGATGAAATATTAAAACATTATTATACAGGAGTAGAAATTAAAAATGTAGATGACATAATTAAGAATAAAAAATAATAAAGATGAGCATTTTATATTATAAGATGCTCATTTTTGTTTACCCGATGGCTGCTACCATCCGTAATACCCCGTTTAACGCGGGATATAACGGCTGCTACACTCCTGGATCGGTTCTTCTAAGACTCACCTTATTCGATGGCTACCAGCTGTTGTTCCCCCGCCTCAGGCGGGAAACAACAGATATTACGCCCCTGAATAAGAGTTCTTCTGAGACTCAGTTAATACAATATGTGAAAAATAATTTGAGCATCTTAACAATATAAGTTGCTCAATTTTTTTATAAAAATCTATATTTTTTATAAAAAATTTTAAAAATATGTATTATATTCAAAATTCTGGACAAACTACATAATGGAGGTGCCAATATGGGAAAAAATATTTTCAAGAAATCATCAAAGGGTTTTGACAAGGATGCGTTCTATGTACTTTTATTTGTATGTCTTTGTATAGTTGCAGTGACTGCAGTTTACTTCACAACCGGAAAATCAAAACCCCAGAAAAAAGTGGGGCTTGATGCATCAGGTGTAGAAGATCAACTGCCCCCAGAAAACAATGTGGATATGGTAGAAGAATATGAAACAAAAAAACCAACAGCACCAGTAATTAACCAGCCACCAGCTATACCAAGCAATACTAAGAGTGAAAAATCAGCTCCTGAAACTAAAAAGGAGACAGCTCAAAAAAATAGTGATACCAAGAAAACACAGGTTACGGAAGCAAATGCCAAAAGTATATTTAAGATTTCAAAACCTGTAGAGGGCCAGATTGCAAAAGATTATGATAATGAAAGACTTCAGTATTCACAAGCAATGCAGCAGTGGGAAACTCATGAAGGAATTGATATATCTTGTGATATTGGAACTGAAGTTAAAGCAGCTGCTGAAGGCAAGGTAGTGGATATATTAAAGGAGGATGCAGTGCTACATAATCTTAAGGCTGGCTATGGTATTACTGTTGTTGTAGATCATGGAAACGGTATGAGAACTATTTATAGCAATTTATCAGACGATGTGAAAGTTAAAACTGGAGATACTGTTAAGCAAGGTCAGGTTATAGGAACTGTAGGTGATTCTGCAATAAGAGAAGCCGTAAGTATAGAAGGAAGTCATTTGCATTTTGCAGTATTGAAAAAAGAGAAGGACGAATATGTATCTGCTGATCCTAAAATTTATATGAAATAATAAAAATTTAATAGTTGCGGGGTTTGACTTTTAATATGGGTTAAAGTTGAACTCCGCAGAAAGTTTATAAAGCTGTAATAAAAACTATTATAAATTGCATAAATATATCATATTTATGTAAGAAGAAGTGTAAAAGGAACTTTAAAAAGGAGGTTACAGAATTTGAAGGATTATATTGAAGAGAGAGTCCTTGAAGCAGCTAAATATATTATAGACTATCGTGCAACAATTAGAAAAACTGCAAGGGTTTTTGGTGTTAGTAAAAGTACAATACACAAGGATATTACTGAAAGACTTCCTAAGATAAATCCTCAAGTTGCAAAAGAAGCCAAGCAGGTACTTGATGTGAATAAAGCAGAGAGGCATATTAGAGGTGGGAAGGCAACAAAAATGAAATACAAATCAATGAATGTATAAATTATTTCTTCTTCCTACAAAAAAACATATAATTATGAAGGATTTTTGGGAATTATATAGAATAGATATATTTAGTAATTATATTAATATGGATAAGTAGGGAGTGGAGATAATGGGCTTATTTGGTATGAGCAGTGATATGGGAATAGATCTTGGTACAGCAAGTGTACTTGTTTATATTAAGGGAAAGGGTATAGCACTACAAGAACCTTCAGTTGTAGCCATTGATAAAGTTAATAACAAGATACTGGCAGTAGGCCAGGAAGCTAAGAACATGATTGGGAGAACACCTGGAAACATAGTGGCAAAAAGACCATTAAGGGATGGTGTTATTTCAGATTATGACATAACAGAAAGAATGCTTAAAGATTTTATAAGAAAAGCATATGGCTCAAAAGGCTGGGGGAAACCAAGACTTGTTGTTTGTATCCCTTGTGAAGCAACAGAAGTTGAAAGAAGGGCAGTAAGAGATGCAGCATTAAGTGCAGGAGCAAGTAAGGTTTATTTAATTGAGGAACCTATTGCTGCTGCTATTGGTGCAGGGCTTGATATTAGTAAGCCGAGTGGTGCTATGGTAATAGATATCGGCGGAGGAACAACAGATATAGCTGTTATTTCCCTTGGGGGAATGGTTGTTCGTGCATCATTAAATGTGGCAGGAGATAAATTTGATGAGGCTATAATAAGGAATATAAGAAAACAGCATAATATAATGATAGGTGAAAGAACTGCAGAGGATCTTAAAATGAATATTGGGTGTGCCTATAAAAAAGATACTGATACTTCTATGGAAGTTAAAGGAAGGGATCTTTTAAGTGGACTACCTAAGAATGTACTGGTAACTTCAGAAGAATTAAGGGAGGCGTTAAGTGACCCAGTGGAAGAAATAGCTGAATGTGTACATTCAGTACTAGAGAGAACTCCGCCAGAGCTTGCTGCTGATATAAGCGAAAAGGGTATAGTGATGACAGGTGGAGGTTCACTGTTAGATGGTATAGATAAATATTTAAATGAAAAAACAAAAGTTCCAGTAGTTATAGCAGATGATCCTGTGTCCTGTGTGGCACTTGGAACAGGAAAAGCCCTTGAAGAACTTGACAAGCTTGAAGAGCTAACAGCTATGAACTATTAGGGGAGATGGGAATATGGATAACAAAACTAATAATCTTGTAAAAAGCGGTTTATTTTTGGCCATTGCAGTTATATTTCAGGTGATTGGGAAAGCTCTTGCCATACCTCAATTTAGCCAGCTTGTAGTAGGAACAGTAGTAAATGCAGTCATAATACTTGCTGTATTAATCTGTGGAACCTGGTGGGGTACTGCAATTGGAGCATTAACTCCATTTACTGCCTGGCTTATAGGGCAGTTAAAGCCAGTAATGCTTCCTTTCATTCCATTTATTATGGCAGGGAATATTATTTATGCTTTGATATTTGGACTTTTAATGAACAAGGGGAAAGCCTATAAATATGTAGGATATGGGCTTGGTGCATTTGCAAAATATATATTTTTATATTTTACAGCTTCAAAATTTCTTCATTTTCTTATAAAGGTACCAGAAAAGGCACTTAAAGTATTAATAGCTTCAATGGGAATACCACAGCTTATAACAGCACTTATAGGCGGAGCTCTTGCAATAACTATAGCTGCAATGCTTGAAAAAAGATACAATAAAAATATGGACTAAAATAGTACAAGTGTACTTATAATAATTAACTGTAATTCGTAATTTAAAACCATTAATGAACAAATTACAGCGGAGATAAGAAAAATATATGGAATGAACATAGAGTGGGCATTTAGATGTTCTTAGGATTAAAATGGCAGAGAAGCTTAGTGTATTTCGTTTGTTTGAGCGAATGAGCGAGTTTAACGAAATCACTTGGCTTGTCTGCCATTTTAACTATTAGAACATCTTTGCAAACGGGAAAGTGAATGGAATATATTTTTCTTATTGCAGCGGTGTATTAAATCTAAATTATGAATTACAGATAACAATTAAAGCCATAAATTATCCTTTCTAAAACTTAAATCCAGAGCATAAAGGATGGATTTAGTAATGGTTTCAGCCATATTGATTATAAAGTTTAACCTTATGTTTCGAAGGGTTAATATAGTAGGATCATCTAATGAATCAGTTATCCCTATAATAGAAATGTCGCCTACTTTGGGAAGGCTTTTACCAACTCCCTTTCCAGGGCGTACAGGACCATTTTTTATTTGAATTTCACCAATATAATCTCTATATCCCAAACATGCATCTACAGCAATAATATGATGATCAGGATATTTAATATTTACCTCATTAATGATATTGCCGAGATTTATAGCATGAGCTGGATTTTCTAAAGTTCCTATAACTGGTAAGGGAAATGAGTTCTTTATTAACATAGTTCCAACTAGTGGACCAAGGCAGTCGCCAATGCATTTATCTGTTCCAATGCATATTATAAGCGTATCCTTTTTAAAAGCTGAAGATATAGATTTTGACAGTAATTCTACAGCATTTCTATCATCATATTTAATCCTAACTTCAGAAAAATTATTATCTGACTGCAAAAAAATTTCACCCCCCTGCAAATTCACCCCATATCAATTAAAGATTTTAATTATATATGTTGGGCAATTTCATAGGCCGTTTACTTTTAAAATAGATGACCTATATTATATATATTTTAAGGAGGTGATTTTTTATAACCCGTTTTATGGAAAATATAAATTGATTTGGAGGTAATATTTTAATACTTGAATAAACTTATTGGAATGGAAACATAATATAGGTGAGAGGTGGATGATGTGAAAAAAGATATTTTATCGGTTCTTGTTGTAATCATTACATTTATAACAATAGTGTCCATGAGCACACTACATAAAAATACAACATATGAAGTTAACAAAATCAGCAGTGAGGAAACTATGGAAACAGAAAAGACCTATGACGGAACAGGCTACATATTTGATTATGACCAGCAGCTTAATATTCCAATAATAGATAAGCAAAGTAAGTTACAGGATACTAAAGAAAAAGTGGGGGCTTTTAATGATAAAAAGGCCCCTGATTTTTCTTTAAACAGTAATTTTAAAGACTCAAGGTATAAAATAATTTGTATTAAAGAAAATGATTATGTTTTTAATGAAAAAGAAAATATTGAAACTGTAAGCAGTTATTATAATGTTTCAAATCAAAAAGAAATATCTGCAAACAAAACAAAAGCTGAAAAAGTTAAAAATAATATAGCATTTAATGATAAATTAGAGCTTATAAAAATGGCAAAGAATTTAAGTGTTGATGATATATTAAAACTAAAAAAAGCTATTGACAGCGGAACTACTAACAAGGAAGAAAATGAAATATTTGACTACTTAAAAACTAAACTTGATGAGGATGAATATAAAAAAGTTTTAATTATTATTAATAAATATGTAAAGTAAGCAGCATATTCATTTTTTGCAAATCTTGCTTATTTGTTCTTTATCCCATATGTTAAGTTCATCTGTATTCATAATAGCACCTAATATATTACTTTCTGCATCTGGTACATCCTTTTTAATCTTTTTAATTAATTCTTTGATATATTGTCTGCTGGTATATCCGTTTGCAGGACAAGGATTTTTAACTATAGGAATATTGTTTTTCCTGCATGCTCCTATTATATCTTTTTCTCTTATATAAACAAAAGGTCTTATTACATAAATATCTTTTCTTTCAAGATGAGTAACTGGTGAAAATGTGCTTATTCTCCCTTCATATAAAAGGGACATCAAAAGTGTCTCCTCAGCATCATTTGAATGATGCCCAAGGGCCACCTTGTTGCATCCTAAAGCTTTCGCATTGTTATTTAGTGCTCCCCGCCTTAAATTTGCACATAATGAGCAGGGATTCTTTTCTTTCCTAATATCAAAAACTATTTCACTTATATTTGTATCTATAATGTTATATTCTACATTGAGTTTGCTGCAAAATTCTTTAAGGGGGGTGTAGTCAACCTTTTTAAATCCCAAGTTTATTGTTATTGCACAAACTTCAAACTTTTCAGGTGAAAATTTACTATATAGTGAAAGGGCATATAAAAGAAGAGTGCTGTCCTTTCCTCCAGATAAGCCCACCGCAATCTTATCACCATCTTGAATCATATTAAAATCCTGTACCGCTCGCCTTAATTTTCCAAGTATTTGCTTCATAAAAACACCACCACAATAATTGATATTATTCATTTTATATCATTTTTTATTCAATAACAAGGTATATTTAATCAAACAACAAGAAAATTGAAGAAAACAGGAGTAATAAAAAAGAAAATGGGTATAATTTAATATAAATAAACTTTATAGCTTTTGCCATATGCCTTAGTTTTATGTATACTAATAAATGTCGCAAGTGAATGGGCGCTTAGCTCAGCTGGGAGAGCATCTGCCTTACAAGCAGAGGGTCACAGGTTCGAGCCCTGTAGTACCCACCAATGCCGGCTTAGCTCAATTGGTAGAGCAACTGACTTGTAATCAGTAGGTTGTGGGTTCAATTCCTATAGCCGGCTCCATATGGATTGGTTCCCGAGTGGCTAAAGGGGGCAGACTGTAAATCTGTTGGCTCAGCCTTCGGTGGTTCGAATCCACCCCAATCCACCAAAAAATGACTTTGAATATTCAAAGTCATTTTTATTTTGATCCGATGACTACTATCCGTAATCTCCTGCTTGATGCAGGGAATAATGGCTGCTACGCCCCTGGATCGGTTCTTCTAAGAATCGCCTTATGGCAAGTTGTGTTTAAATTGTAAATAAAATATTAATATGGCTTATGAAGCTTATATATATATTGACACCTTAGTACAGATAGTGATAATATAAATCATGATAATTGAATAAGAACTCTTATCCAGAGAGGTGGAGGGACTGGCCCGATGAAACCCGGCAACCTGTGCACAGCGCAAGGTGCCAACTCCTGCAGAATAAAATTCTGAGAGATGAGGGATAATGTTTGTACATTAATGCCTTTTCTTTTGGAAAAGGCATTTTTTTAATGCATTTTAGACACAAAACAAAGTTTAATAAGAATCTATATTAATTACAGCTAAGCTTCAGATCAGGTTTAAAATACCTGAATCAAGTTTAAATTGATTTGAGTAGATTCTTTTATATAATAAGGGAGGGTTATAATTGGTAAAGAAATTATTTACATCAGAATCAGTTACAGAGGGGCATCCAGATAAAATGTGTGACCAAATTTCAGATGCTGTCCTTGATGCTATAATTGCTCAGGACCCTAATGCAAGAGTTGCCCTTGAAACAACAGCATGTACTGGAATGATACACCTTATGGGAGAGATCACAACAAATTGTTATGTTGATATTCCAAAGGTAGTAAGAGAAACAGTAGCAGAAATAGGATATACAAGAGCTAAATTTGGCTTTGATGCTGCTACATGTGGAGTATTAGTTTCTATTGATGAGCAGTCACCAGATATTGCTATGGGAGTTAACAAGGCTCTTGAGGCAAAGAATGGGGAAATGGATGAAATTGAGGCTATTGGAGCAGGGGACCAGGGAATGATGTTTGGTTTTGCCTGCAATGAAACTCCAGAGTATATGCCTCTTCCAATTGCTATGGCACATAAGCTTTCAAGAAAGCTTGCTGAAGTTAGAAAAAGTGGTACATTAAGCTACCTAAGGCCAGATGGAAAGACACAGGTTACAGTTGAATATGATGATGGGAAGCCTGCTAGAATTGATGCTATAGTTGTTTCAACTCAGCATGATCCAAATATTACAAGAGAACAAATTGAAAAAGATATAATTAAATACGTAATTAAACCTGTAGTTCCAGAAAAATTCCTTGATGATAATACAAAGTATTATATAAATCCAACTGGAAGATTTGTAGTTGGAGGACCACAGGGAGACTCAGGGCTTACTGGAAGAAAGATTATTGTTGATACTTATGGTGGAATGGGAAGACATGGCGGCGGAGCTTTTTCAGGAAAAGATCCAACAAAGGTTGACCGTTCAGCTTCTTATGCTGCAAGATGGGTTGCAAAGAACTTAGTTGCTGCAGGAGTTGCTGATAGACTTGAAGTATCTCTCGCATATGCAATAGGAGTTGCAAGGCCAGTTTCAATAGATGTTGATACTTTTGGAACTGGGAAAATAGAGGATGAAAAGATTGTTAATATAATTAAAAAGGTATTCGATTTAAGACCAGCTGCAATTATAAGGGATCTTGATCTTAGAAAGCCAATTTACAAACAAGTTGCAGCTTATGGACATTTTGGAAGACCAGATCTTGATTTATCCTGGGAAAGACTTAACAAAGTAGATGAAATTAAAAAATATCTATAAGTAAAAATGCTATTTACAGATGGGAGCTGTCACACTAGGAATTTACATACAATATATTGTATGTAAATTCCTTAGTGCAACAGCTCCCATTTACTTTTCTGTTGTTCGCAAAGAAGTAGGGAACGGTCTTGACCGTTCCGCCCCACCTAAATTCTGATCGCCCTGCAAATGCCATAGAATGAGATTGTTACTAGGTGTTGGCACCATTCCGTTCTCCTAGATTTCGTTCGTTTATCAACGGAACGGTCAAGACCGTTCCCTACATGTGTTCATTCCATATATTTTTCTTATCCCCACTGTCTTTGTGCTTTTATAATCATGATATTTTGTAACAATCTCGGGCTCACTCGCTCGATGGCTGCCAGCCGTATATTCATCCGCTTCACCTGATTATAGGAATTACTTGGTTACATTGATGCAGACAGAAGGATCTTCTGAAAGATTTTTTGGCTTTTTTATAAATAAGAGGGAAGAAGCAAGTCTAAGAGCAGCAATAAGAACAAAGGAATCCTTAAAATCTATAAGCTTATAAATTTTCATACCAACCCAAGGCGCAACAATAAGTGTAAGATTGGTTGCCAAATTATAAAAGGCTATATAGGTAGTCCTGTTTTCCCTGGGGGAAATTTCATATAATATATTTAAAAGCATTAAAAGAACTGCTGATTGAGAAAAACCTATAATTCCTGTAAAATACGCTACGTGCCTCATATTTCTTGCAAATATATATAAAATTGGATTAAATGCCATACCAACAGCACCAAGGGCAAGACCAAGGGTATTTCCGTTTTTCTCAGTAAACTTTCTCCAATAGGTGTATCCAATAGCCATAAAAATTCCATTTATAGTAGTTATTATTCCAGACCAAAGTTCATTTGTATGCAGCACATCTACCTCATAAGTTAGAAATAATGGCCATCCCATCTGCCATGAAAAATGAAATGCAATAACACCAATCATAAAATAAACGTATTTTTTTTGCTTCAGCATTGTTTTTAAAAATTTAAATGAAAGAGGGTTATCCCCTGTAGATACTTCTATAAAGCTATTGTTCTTATTTTCTTTATGAAGATAAAGAGTAATAACCTCAAGAATCCCAAAAATAAAAGCTGTAACAAATGCAATTTGATAGTATCTTAAAAAGTTTTCTCCTTTTGCATATTTAGAAAGTATGACTCCAGCTGACAGTGTTGTTATTGTTCCTGCTGCTGTAGATAAAGTATTCCTAATAGAAAGATATTTGCCTCTATCTGAAGGTTTAAATGTATCTGCGAAAAATGACTGCCACATAAAGTTTGCAATAGAACCTGGGAAATTTAGAGAGCTGTATAAGAACACAAAAAATAATGCTCTGTATTTTTCATTTATTAATGTGATGAACGCCATTAGAAGATAAAAAGATCTTGCAGTAAGAAATAACAAACTTGCAATTTTCTTTTTATTTTTACAATTTGATGCAAACCTAGTGCCAATGATTATGGCAACAACACTAAAAAATGCAGGAAGAGAGTTGAGCATTGAAACAAGATTATCGCTGGCATTCAGTCTCTTTATAAATAGTCCTGCAAATGATGCTACCATATTTATTGATATATATTGAAATATCCCATTCAAATTATTTAATGCAGCATTTCTAGATTGTGTAGATTTAAACCGCACCTTTTTTAATTTAAACAAAAAGCAATTCCCCCCATTAAATGAAATCAAAGATATTATAACCGCTTTTAATACTATATTTCAATTCTAAAATAAAAAATTATGATCAAATGATTTTTAGAAGAGCTGATCCAAAGATGTAGCATGGGGCTGTTACAAAATACCCTTCCCATGATAACTATCGGAATCAATTCAATTTTAATAATAAATATCATATATGTATTATATGAGAACAAAAGTGGGAAGGATTTTATTAAGTATCTTTAATCCTTAGAACATCTTTGCAAACGGGAAAAGTGAATGGAATATATTTTTCTTATCGCAGCGGTGGATTAAATCTAAATTACGAATTACAGTTAAGTTTAGCTTATGTTATAATCTTCTATAGAAGAAAGCGAAGATTATAGGAGATGTTTATTGTGGAAATCCAAGGTGTCGTTGATCAAATAGTATATAAGAATGATGATAATGGATATGTAGTTTTAAAACTCAAAACAAAGGATGATTTAATAGCAGCAGTTGGATATGTTCCTTTTATAACAGAAGGACAGAGGATTAAAATTGAAGGCGAATGGGTAATTCATCCTACATTTGGGCAGCAGGTTAAAATTAAAAGCTGTGAAGAAATTTTACCCTCTAATATTGAAGGAATTGAAAGATATCTGTCTTCAGGGCTTATACCTGGAATTGGACCTGTTACTGCTAAAAATATTGTAAAAAAATTTGGTGAGGATTCCCTGGATATAATTGAAATGAACCCGGGAAAGCTTAAAGAAGTAGATGGAATTGGTGAAAAGAAAGCTTTTGCTATAAGTGAAGCTTTTAAAGAGCAGAGGGAATTAAAGAATGTTATGGTTTTTCTTCAAACTTATGGTGTAAGCACTGCTTACGGAATAAAGATTTTTAAGAAATATGGACAAAACACAATAAATACTGTCAGAGAAAATCCCTATAAGCTTTGTGAAGATATATCAGGGATTGGTTTTAAAACTGCAGATAGGATAGCAAGAAACTTAGGTATGCCTCTCAATTCAATTGAAAGGGCAAAGGCAGGAATAAAATATATTCTTTATTCATTTACAGCTAACGGCCATACTTATCTTCCTATGAAAAATTTATTGCTTGAAAGTAAAAGGCTTTTAAATATCCCAGAAGAAATAATAAAAGAAGCAGTTTCAATCTCAGCTGCATCCAAGGATATTGTTATCGAAGGTGAGGAATATTCTTCAACTAATGTTTATCTTTCATCTTTTTATTATGCTGAGCTTGGGGTGGCAAGAAGGCTTATTGAGATTTCACTTTCAGGTACAGAAAAGAACTTATATGGAATTGATGAAGAAATAAATTCATATGAAAAAGAAAATAATATAGAATTTGCTGATGAGCAAAGGCAGGCAATTACAGCAGGAGTAAAGGAAGGACTTTGTATTATAACTGGCGGCCCTGGGACAGGTAAGACTACAATAATTAAATGTATGATAAGGATTTTTGAAAAGATGGGCCTTACTGTAGTTCTTGGAGCTCCTACTGGAAGGGCTGCTAAAAGAATTACGGAAACTACAGGACGTGAAGCTAAGACAATACACAGGCTTCTTGAGATGGAGTTTATATCTTCAGATGATAGCCCTTCTTTTGTAAGAGATGAAGGCAATCCAATAGAAGCTGATGTAATAATTATTGATGAGGCTTCTATGATTGATATACTGCTTATGAACAGCCTTTTAAAAGCTTTAGCTCCTGGAGCTAAGCTTATACTTGTTGGAGATGTAGATCAGCTTCCATCAGTTGGTCCCGGGAATGTGCTAAGAGATATGATTGAAAGCAAAGTAATAACCACTGTAAGGCTAAGACATATTTATAGGCAAGCGGATGAAAGCCTTATTACTGTAAATGCTCATAGAATAAACGATGGAGAAATGCCATTTTTAAATGATAGGGATAAGGATTTTTTCTTTATTCAAAAAAATGCAAATCATGAGATTGTAGATGAAATATTAGATCTTATAAAAAACAGACTTCCATTTTTTAAAGATGGATTTGATCCTATAAAGGATATGCAAATCCTTTCTCCTACAAGGAAAGGCGAAATTGGAATATATAATTTAAACAAAAGAATTCAGGAAATTTTAAACCCGCCTTCAAAAGATAAGGCTGAAAGGGATTTAAAGGATTTTATTTTCAGAGAAGGCGACAAGGTTATGCAGATTAAAAATAACTATAACCTTGAATGGACAAAAATAAATGGATCAGGGGAAGCGAGCGGCACTGGAGTCTTTAACGGGGATATTGGATATATAAAAGAAATTGACAATGAAAATAAAAGGCTTTTGGTAGTATTTGATGATGACAGACAGGTTTATTATGATTTTATAAATTTAGATGAGCTTGAGCTTGCTTATGCTATTACTATACATAAAAGTCAGGGAAGCGAGTTTAAAGTAGTGCTGATACCTATTTCCTATGGACCGCCCATGCTTATGACCAGAAATCTTATATATACAGCGGTTACAAGGGCAAAGGACCTTGTAGTTCTTGTGGGATTAAAACAAGCACTTTATGTTATGATAAATAACAATACAATAACAGAAAGATTTTCAAACCTTAAACAGAGAATTATAAACTTTGTGAGTTTAATAAAATAAAATGGAGTGTGTGCTTTATGTTTGTTGATATCTACAGAGCCAAGGGGAAAAATGGCTATATATATGATATTACATTTAATCCAAAAGTAGACTTTAATATTTTAAAATCTACACGAAATGTAAAATCCATGGAGATAATAGCACAAAGGATTGAATTTCAATATGCTTATTCAGTTATAAAAAGCATTTATAAAATGCCTGCTTTTTTAGCAAGGCTTACGGCTAATAGCAGGGATATTTCAAATATTGTTTTTAAAAGGAGCAAGCTTAAAATTAAGTGCAGCCCTATTAAGTATGAAAAAGTTGATATTTCAAATTCTGACCTTTCAAAAATAGAGGAGATTATTATAGGAAGGATTATTAGTCTTGAAAGGCTTATCGAAATATCCAAAAATTTGGGATATGAAAGAGGCGACACCATAAATATAATTCAAGCTCTTTATTGTGAGAGACGAATAAAAATGATGCCTTCAAGAATAAATAGAAAAAATGAAAGAATTTGCAATATATCGAAAAAAAAAGCTTGTAAGGATTGTTCTATGGGATTTAAGCGAGATGATATACTTCTTTATGCTGCTGATAATTATAATGTTAAAATAACTAGAAATATAAATATAAAAAAGATGGAATTGGAAAGAATGTATAATGACGCTAAGGTTGGAGTAAATAATTTTATAAAATCAAAAAACTCTAATTGTTCCATAATATGTGCCCCGGGAGCCTTTGAAGTTGAAGTGCTATCGGAACCTTTAGGCAGCATAATTAAAAATGGGGGAAGGATTTTATTTATTACTTCAAATATTTCCATGAGAAAAGTAGAGGAAGGATTTAAAAACTCTATAGAAGGAGTAAAGGTTAAAATAATTGGCGATGAATTTGTAAACTTTAGAGATTTTGACAT
>DHEX01000002.1:32291-33751 GCA_002400085.1 Clostridiaceae bacterium UBA4839
TCACAGCATAAAAATCCAATAATAGAGCCAAGAATAGTAGTTTCAAAGGTATTAAATGATGAAACACCTTTTATTCCGGAAATGGCAGCAGAAATAATAGAATGGTCCATAAGCAGGAATATAAGAGTATTTATATTTGTACCTGATGAAGAAAAACTTCACAAAGTGTATTTTTATATTACAGAAATAATGAAATGCAAATCAGATTTAGTTCAGATCTCAACGGAAAAAGAAAAGGATGGAATTGCTTATTTTAGAAAGGGCATATGCAGTATACTCATTTCATCGGATTTAAAGGATGCATTATTGAATTTTGACAATGTAAATGTAATTGTTATGTATAGTGATTGTGAGTTTTATACTCTTAACAGGCTTATAAATCTTTCAGCCATAGCTGTAGAAAAAAATTTTAATAAATTTGATACAAGGCAGGTGTTATATGTCGGATCTCAAGAAAGTGAAGAGATGTCTTTAGCTCAGAAGAAAATAAGGTATTTGAACGAAGTGGGATGGGAAAAAGGTTATTTAAAAAAGTAAAATACTTATTAAACTGCTTCATAGACATTATTTTTCCTCCTGCTCATACCTGCGTTTTATGTGGCAGAAAGCTTGAAAACAGGAGCAAATATATTTTATGCACTGCCTGCTTAACTCAATTTGAAAGTTTAAAACTTAATGATTTTATGAATTTTTATATGCCTAATAAAGAGGTTTATAAATACTGTGACAGCGTTTCTTATGCTTTTGAGTACAGGGGCATAGTATGTGACATGGTTAGAAATTTAAAATATGAGGATAAAAAAGAATATGCTTCTGCAATGGCACTTATGATAGAGGATGAAATTAAAAGTACCCATAGAAAATATGATATTATTGTTAATGTTCCTTCATATAATAAGAAAAAAAAGGAAAGGGGATATAATCAATCTCAGCTTTTAGCCGTGGAGCTTTCCAATATAACAAACATTCCTTATAAAAATTTACTTATAAAGATAAAAGACACAAAATCTCAGGTATTGTGTGATGGATATATTAGATGGTATAATGTTAAAGATGCTTTTGAGTGCAGGGAAAATTTAAAGGGCGAAAGCATACTCATAGTTGATGATGTAATTACTACCGGAGCAACTGTATATTATTGTGCAAAAGCACTAAAAGAAGCAGGGGCAGGGTATGTAGGTGCAGCATCCTTTGCAAAAACAAATATTGATAAAAAGGCATATTAGATGGGTCTGTGGTTGAAAGTCGATGCTAGTCGCAGGCAAAACGATCCACGTAAACCAGACAAAGTCTGGCGAGCATGGTGCGGTTTAGAAGTAAGTCCTACCGGATTATCCGAGAGGGGTCAAGTGACAGGAATAAACCTGAGGCAAAACCTCCAGCTAGGCGGGTGTGGGGTCAAAAACCAGGTCAGCCTTCTAAATATGGCTTTTGTAAGCAACGAAAGTTGCTTATTTTTA
>DHEX01000148.1 GCA_002400085.1 Clostridiaceae bacterium UBA4839
AAAGATTTATTTATTAAGCTTTATGTTGAGGAGCAGGGGGTTGAGGATATAAGTAAGGAAACGGGATTGAAAAGAGAGGTAATTTACAACAGGATATCCAGAGGCAAAAGAAAAATTAAAAAGATGACTGATATTACGGAAAATAGGGGGTAATGAAATGGGAAAAAATATATATGATATGTTAAATGAAGTTGAAATAGACCTAAGTGAATATGAAAGAGAAGACTTCACTGACATTGAAAAAAGAAAAATTAAAAACAAATTTAAGAAGTCAATTAAAAAGAATAACTCTATATATAAAAAAGGTATCATAGCTGCTTCAATAGCATTGTTAATCATAGGATTTTCTGTAACTGATTTTGGCAATCATGTTTGGGCAAATGCAGGTACTTATGTTAATACTGTAGCATACGGCATAGGTAATTTTTTGGGAATAGAAAAGAATTTAGATGAATATAAAACAGTTATAGAGCAGCCAATAACTAAGGAGGGCGTAACTATTAAATTAAATGAAGTTATTTTAGATAACAATCAGTTAATAGTTTCAACTACTTTAAAATCTGATGAAAAATTAGAAGATATTTTTACACGATATTTTGGAAGTGTTTATATAAATGGGAAAAGTGCAAGTGATGGAGCTGGTGGCGGTTCAAAGCAAATAGATGATCATACAATAGAAGAAGTGATGACTTATAATTTAAATGGAGATTTTAGCGGCGATTTAAATATAAAGCTTGTATTTTCAGATGTAATGATTAATGGAAATACAAAAAAAGCAAAATATGTATTTAACTTTAAGACCAATGGAGATGAGTTAGCTAAAGATACTAAGGCTATTTTATTAAATAATACTTTTACGCTTGAAAATGGTCAAAACATTACTTTAGAAAAATACACCAGCAATAATATAGGACAAAGAATTTATTTTTCTAAAGGCTCTAAAGGGACTGACTATGATATGGTATTGAGAGGACATGATGATTTGGGGAATAAAGTTGAGTTTTGCATGTCCAGTGCAGATGCCAATAGCGGTATATTTAAATTAAATAATATTGATGGAAATCTTAATGAAAATGCAAAAACATTAACACTTACTCCTTATGCTGTTAAATTTCCTAAAAAAAGCGGAAAAATGAGCAATGATTTTAAACAAGTTGGTGAAGCATTTACAATAGATTTATCAAAATAAATTAGATACAGATATCGGCTAAAAGTACAATACAGGTACTTTTAGCCGATATCTTAATTATTTGCTAATAGAAAGAGAATACACAAAATTATTTACACAGCCAATGAAAAGGTAAGAAGCGTCCTAGACCGCATTTTCTATATTCATCTAGAATTATGGCTATTAATGAAAACTGGCGAACAATGTCCGCCCCTACGCGATTATTTTTGAAGCTTAAAACTTTTATATGTTATTCTCAAAAGAATAACTATACAAATTGTAGAAATTATTGAAACTATAATTCTTCTTTTATTTACAGGGTGTGGGGTAGGCGTACCCTTTTTTACAATTTTCACAGATTGGGCATGGATATCCATGTCGCCGCCATGCTCGCTGCACGCTCTGTTGAACGTTCCAGTTACTTCAATAAGATCCCCAGTATTATGATAGTTTCCATACACACTAATTTGGGCTGCATCATTACTATCCATCCATATACCCATCGGGAGTGTTCCATCACTTATATTTACCCAGGAGTGAGCCCCCCTCTTCATTGATTCGCCTATTGCCTCTCCCTTAACTGTAACTGTCTTCCCGTTATAAAGCTTCGCATTTTCCACAAGCTGATTGAAGGTTACCCCACTTTCAGCATTAGCTGTAATTACCACAAACAAAAACATTGTAATAGATAATGTTATTATCTTGAATATCTTCGACATAACTTTTTAATACCTCCAGCAATAAAGCCAATCAATGCAAATACAGACATAAATTCAAGCCTTCCAAGATACATGGCTATTATATAATATATTTTAAGGGCAGCAGGCACTGAAGGCGAAGTAATTCCTATGGAAAGCCCTACATTTCCTGTTGCTGATGCAGCTTCAAATGCAGCATTTGAAACAGGATACCCATAATATACTCCCATTGCCGTACCTATTGAAAACAATATGATATAGCAGATTATTATAAGTGCTGCACTTTTTACCATTCCATCCTCTAATATATTATCCTTCATATAATGGAACTTAAACACACTTACTTTTCTTTCAGACATTAAGAGTTTTTTAATATCTGCAATCAATCCTTTGAAAACTAGTCCAACCCTTAATCCTTTAAACCCTCCTGCAGTTGAACATGCAGAACCACCAATAAGCATTGCAATTGTCATAATGATTATTGCAAAATCCCCCCATTCAAGAGCAAATTGCCTTGAATAGACATTAGCAAAACCTGTTGTTGTATGAGCTGAAAGCAGGTTGTAAACTCCTTTTCTAAAAATCGCCATGGCATTTGGGTATACATTTAGTTTTGATAACCCTAAAGCTACAAAAAATGATGCAAGTGTAGCAGTTATAAAAAAGCTTTGCGTTTCAATATTCTTATATATTTCCTTCCTATTTCCCTGCCATATTGCATAGTGAAGCCCAAAGTTAAATGAGCCAACTATAAAGAAAATCATTGTAACAATTTCATAGGAAAAGCTGTGGTAGTAAAGCATGTTCTGTGACATTGGAGCAAAGCCCCCTGTACTCCATGCTGACATAAATATAAATAGACCATGAAAAAACGCTGATACAGGCTTTAGTCCAATAAACATACCATTTATCCAAAGTATTAGCGTTCCAACTACAAGATATATCATACTAATTTTCCATATTATTCTTGCAGTTCCCTTAACATTTGGAACTAGCTCAATGTCCTTTCCTTCTCCAACATACATCTTATAAGCCCCTGCTGTATCTCTTACGAGAAAACACAGTGCAAGCACAACCATTCCCTGTCCTCCAACAAAGGTTATAATATGTCTCCACATATTCATTCCAAGAGCTAAATGTTCAAGATCCTGAGTAAGAACAAGACCTGTTGTTGTAAAACCACTCATTACATCAAATATTGCATCAAGATAAGAACCAACATGGCCACTTAGCTTATATGGTATTGCAGATAAAAACATGAGCAAAAACCATGATAGGGATGCTATTATAAGACCATGCTTCCATTCTACCTTTACTTTGCCAACAGTATCCTTTCCAAAAAGGATAAATATCATTCCTATACCTGCTGAAATATCAATACTTATTATAAAGTCCAAAACAGTGTTCCATTCCTTAAATGCTATTGAGGTTATTATGGGCAGCAGCATAAGTGCTGCTGTCCATAATATTACATATCCCGTATAATAGCTGATTATCTTAAGGTTGCAAAACTTATTTTTATTTTCTACCATAAAATCACCTCATAATCAAGCTCATACCGAAAAGCATTACAATAAATATAATGGTAAAGCCAACTTCTGTCATAATACCATTAATAATCTTTTTTCTATTCAACATACTATCACTCTCCTAGGATGCACCTTTCTACCACTTTCTTGCTTTCAACAACAGTCATAATAATAAGCTTATCCCCATTTTTTATTTCAATTCCACCCTTAGGGAATATAACCCTATCGCCTCTTAAAATTGATACAATGACACATTCATAAGGAAGGTCTAATGAGCTTATTGTTTTTCCACAACATGGACTACTAGGGCTAACAATTCCTTCAGCTAAAATCATTTCACCCCTGTTAAGAGTTTGTATAACCTTTAGTTTGTCCTCTGCAAGCTGCCATTCTATTAGATTAGCAATAACCTCTGTACTGCATACAGTTCTATCAACTCCAAGACTTTTAAAAATAGGCCTGTTCTTAGGATTATTTATCCTTGCAATTGTTTTTTTAACATCAAAGCTGCTTTTAGCAATTTGGCATATAACAAGATTTTCTTCGTCCTTGCCTGTTACTGCAGCAACCATTTCGGTCTCTTCTATTCCTGCATCCTTTAGCACATCAAAATCCGTTCCATCTCCGCAAATTATATTTCCCTGAATTTCTGATGCAATTTTTTCACATACTGCACTATTTCTTTCTATTAGCGTTATATCATATTCCCTATCTTTAAGAGTTTTAAAAAGGTAGTAGCCAACCTTTCCGCCGCCTACTATTATTGCTTTCATACAAACACCTCCCCGGAAAGGGCTGAAGATAGCCTCTGTCTATCTTTTTTATCTATAACACATACAATTTTATCCCCAGACTGCAGATTATCATCAGCATCTGCAAGCTTAAACTTTCCATCTCTTAAAATTGATGATATTCTACAGCCATACTCTTTTTCTATACTTTTGATATCCTTTATCTTTTCTTTTTTAATAGGCATTTCTACTATTTCCATATTGTTATCTAAAACACTTATAATTCTTGAACTTTTTTCCGTAATTTTATTTCTTATCATCTCAAAACTGAGATTAACGGGGTTTATTGTTTCAATACCCAGCTTTTTATATATAAATTCCTTGTTTGGCTCACATATTCTGGCCATTACCTTTGGAACGCTGAATATATCCCTTGCAATTTGTGATGCCATTATATTAGTATTATCATCACTGGTAACCCCTATGAATACATCAGCCTTATCGATTCCCGCCTCAAGCAGGATATCATTATCAAACTCTACTCCCGCTATTCTTATCCCATTAAATCCAGTTCCAAGCCTATTAAGATTGTCACTGTCATTATCAATTATTACTACATCATTCCCTTTACTGGATAATTCTCTTGCAATGGTGCTTCCAAGCTTTCCACATCCGATTATTACTATATACATAAATTTCACTCCTACCATATTGTTAAATATTACATAGCTACACGGCTAGGAATATAGCCATTTAAATCCAATTCCTCTTCTTTGTTTTCAACTAACCTTTTCCTAACATTAAAAAGTTTCCTGCCATCATTTGTACAATAACAGGAGAAATCGTAATCCTTATCATTTCCCTTGCACTCTATTCCTGCTGCTCTCATAAATCCGCTGTCAAAGCTTGCGTCTAGTATAATAGCTCTTCCAAAGTAACTAACTTCGACATAATACCACGATATTTCTTTATTGCTCCTGCTTATGAGTCTTTTTGTATTATCAGTTACTAGTGCGCATTTTATATGGCAGTCAAATTCCCCTAACTTTAAAAGGGTATAAAGCAATATATTTTTATCTATATTATTTCCCCTGCCCATAACCAGTGTTTCAGATGCCCTCTGCATTGATGTAAATGTATCATAGTAAATTGAATTTTTAACATCGAAGAATATTCTCTTTAATTTTTCTACACCATATACATCATCATAATGATTCATTTGATTTATTATTGCATCATGATTTAAATCACAATAGCACATATACATAATAATTACCTCCTCGCTTATATATAAGGCTACATTGAAATAAGTTATGAGTTATAAAAACATTCTAATGATTTAGAAATGTTAATATAAACACATAACTTATCTTTTCTTAACCAAATTAATGTTGTTATTTACTTCCTTAATAACTATATAGATTATAGTCTCCTTTACACACTATCTAAAGCTTCGAAAAATTCCTGCTATGAAATTCTCCTGTGTATTAAATGCTGTTAATTCAAATTAGTTCACTTATTCATAGCGAATTTGAAGATATTTTTTAATTCTCTTAGGTATAGATGTTTGATTTTTATAAAATATTTGGCTTATCATATCTGTATCAACAATAATATAAAATGCGCATATATATAGGTAGAAATTCTATTACATTAAACATATTAATTGCACTAAAAATCATAGAATCGGTACTGTGCCATTAGTGAATTAGTGGGTATGATTTTGCATAAATGTTTGGGGCAAAGCAGTATATATAGAATTATTTATGCGAAACATATAGGTAAATGGAGGTTAATTATGTTTAAAACTTTAAAGGGTAAAATAACTGCTGTGTACTTTTGCCTTGTGCTTATGACTGCTGTTATAGGATTTACTGCAGCTATCAATCAGTATAAGCTTAGTAAATCAATAGATGGCTTAATGGTAAATAACTATAAGAGTATAAATGCTTCAAATAATATGCTTACAGCGCTCGAGAAAGAGAACAGTGCCATACTTGATTACATTCATGGGAATAAATCCGGGGGTATTGATTCTTTTTATTCAAACAATGATATATTTTACAAATGGTTTAATACTGAGTACAACAATATAACTGAAGCTGGTGAAGCACAGCATAATGAAAATGTCAAAAAGTATTATATACAATACATTAAGCTTTTTTCCAACCTTCAATTAATAAGCAGTAGTGGAGAAGCAAGTACTGTAAAGTACTACCAATCTGATATTCTTCCGGTATATTTACAAATTGAAAAGGAGCTTAAAGATATTTCTTTAATAAATGAGCAAGCTATGTTTAAGAGCAAGAATGCTGTTACTGAGGATACTTACAAATATCTCTATATAATAATAGCTTTATCAGCTGTAGCAGTATTTGCAGGATTATTTATATCATGGTTTTTCGTAAACAAACTTTTAAAACCTATATCTATGCTTACTGAAACAATGAAATCTGTTAAAGAAGGTAACTTAGACAAGCAAACCCCAATACTTTCAAATGACGAAATAGGAGACCTAACGCGTGAATTTAACAACATGACAAAAAGACTCAAAGGATTTGAAAGCAGCACCATGGGGAAGCTTATGCTTGAAAAAAATAAATCTATAGCAATAGTTAAGAGTATTTCTGATCCATTGATTGTTCTTGATACTAATTTTAAAGTAATTCTATTAAATGATGCTTGTGAAAAGTTTTTCAATATTGATGAAGGCAAAATGTTAAACAGACATTTCCTAGAAGCAATACCTGATGGGGATTTATATGCTTATATTTCGGGGGTTGTTGAGGATGGAAAAGAACATGATGAAAAAATAATATCCCTTCAATCAGGGAATAAAAACTACTACTTTAACATAGTTGTAAATGTTGTACAGGATGAAGATGCTAAGATGAATGGAATCGTATTGCTTTTTCAAAATGTTACTCAGTTAAAGCAGCTTGAAAAAGTTAAAACGGATTTTATATCAACTGTTTCACATGAGTTTAAAACCCCATTAACATCCATTATGATTGCTGCAAGTTTAATGACCAAAGATAATGTTGGTACCTTAAATGAGAAACAATCCAAAATAGTATCTACAATAAAAGAGGATACTGAAAGGTTATCAACCCTTATAACTGATTTACTTGAGCTTTCAAAAATACAATCTGATAAATCCATCTTCAATATGGAGCTTTGCTCTATTGAAGATATAATATTAGCTAGTGTTAAGACCTTCCATGAACAAGCTGAAAGCAAAAAGATAAACCTATATTATAAGGTAGAAGATAATCTCCCTAAGGTTAATGTAGATTTTGAAAAGATAACTTGGGTTATAAATAATCTTGTATCCAACAGTTTAAAGCATACAAGTGCAGGTGATGAAATATCCATATCGGCAGCATTAAGAAATGGAAAGATATATACAATAGTTAAAGATACAGGAATAGGTATTCCTGAAGAATTTCAAGAAAAAATATTTGACAAGTTCGTCCAGATAGGTGAGTCTGATTCGGAATCCACAGGCTCAGGTCTTGGCTTAACAATTGCAAAAGAGATAATTGAAGCTCACGATGGAAACATATGGTGTGAAAGTAAGCTTGGCTTAGGAAGCACGTTTACATTTACATTACCAGTTGCAAACGTATAGACAAATGGTAGGAATAGCAAATATAAGGCATGTTCAAGGAAACAACTATAATATGTAAGGTGGGATCTTGTAATATAATTAAAAGAGGTGGCAATATGAAAAGAGTTCTTGTTGCAGATGATACAAAAAATATTAGAAACTTGATTACGACATGTCTTGAGCTTGATGACTATGAAGTATTAACCGCTAAGGATGGTCAGGAAGCCCTTGATTTGATTCAAAATGGAAATATTGACCTTGCATTTATTGATATTAAGATGCCAGTTATAAGTGGGACAGAGGTGCTGCGAAGAATAAGGGCCGAAGGTATCACGATTCCAATTGTCATTATGACTGCCTTTGCTACTGTAAAAAATGCTATTGACTGTACAAAGTTAGGTGCAGTTGCATATCTTCAAAAACCCTTTACTGCTGATAAAATAAACAGCATTCTTGAAGAAATGTCTAAATACAAAGATTGCTGTACCCAAGAGGAAGCTAATATCCAAGCTGCAGAACAATTGATTGAAGATGGAAAATATAATAATGCTTATGAAGAGCTTAAAAAAGCTCTCTCAATTAACCCTTCTAATGGGCGTATATACTATCTAATAGGCGTTGTTTATAGTAAGAAGGGAGAAGATGACATGGCCAGAAAGTTTTTTGAAGGGGCAAAACATTTCGAATAAAAATTTGGGACAGATAAGTATTCTTCTTTTACAATAGATTTATCAGAATAAATTAAATATAGATATCGGTTAAAAGTGCAATACAGGTATTTTTAGCCGATATTTTTATTTTTTGAATAAAAAGGGAAGGAGCGTCCCATTTTAATAGGAAGGGAAAATACCTTGCGTTAAACTTGCCACTTGTCACTTGCCTGGCACTTGAGGAAAGTAATTACAAGTATGCTTCCATTTGTAAGGTGGTATGATATAATGTAATATATTGGCTTGGAATAAGGAGGAATAATATTATAAAGTGTTCCAATTTATAAGCAAATGTAAGTAATATAAAAGTATTGTAAAAGGCATAAATGATGAGGAGTCTTATTAAACATAACTAAAAATCTATTTTAATAGAATAATGGTGCTTAATTAAGCAACTGAAGGGGTGTGATGTTTATATGTATAAAAAAATACTCATGTCGATTTTTACAGTATTGCTTATATTGACTTTGACATCCTGTAACCAAAATCATTCTGATGATACAAGTTCTGCTGATAATAAAAAGAGTAATGAAACTTCAAGCAGTACACAGGTGGCGCAGCCACAAAACAATGAAATTGAAACAAAAATGAACTATAAGGTAAACAATGAAATTGAAATAGGAAACAATTCCGATATAATTGCTAAGCAAGGTGTATTTAAGGATAAAGTTTATCACAGAAATTGCATAGTGCCGCTTGGTACTGACAAAGAAGGCAATTTTATAACTTTTAACCTTAAAACAAACAATATAGAGAGCATAGATTCGAAAAACAATCTATCTGTACTTTTAAATATAATGGAAGGACGTAATAATCATGTGTATACTATGAGAAAGTTTGGAGATATAGTTGCATGGTCTGAATGTCCTCATGCTGATGTAGATCCGGATGAAACTCGTGGTGCTAATTGGGGATTATATTTTGCTGATTTAAGTACAAAAAAAATAACAAAGATAGATGGCTACAAAGAAATAGATGTTCCTGAAAATGCTCAGTATAGTTACTTTGTACCAAATAATGTTTTTATATCGCCAGACAGAATATCTTATATTTCTTGGGATTATTCTCCTGATGGTAAGGTAACTAGTGTAATTAAATTATACACAATATCTTCGGGAAAATTAGAAATAATTGATTACCTAAATGAAGATATAACCAAATATATATTTGGAAATCCTCATATATCAGGCGATAAGATGGTTTGGTCTAAGTCTTTAATAAATCCAGATGGTACATATACTGGGTATTCAATTCTTTATGATTTAAAAACAAAGGCAAAACTAAAACTTAGTACCAAAGAAAATATTATTAATCCTACAATAAGTGGGAATTATATATTTGCACAAGGTGTTCCTAATAAAACATTTTATGATTCAGAAGTATGTATTTATGATATTAGTAAAAATGAATGGATTTATAAAATAAACAATGGTTATTCTGAATATAGTGCACAGTACGATGTTAATTTAACAAATTTAGATGCAGTTGGTAATTATTTATCATGGTATATCGGAGAATCAAATTCATTGGTACTATTTAACAAGGAAGATAATAAATTATATAATATTATTCCGTATTCAGAGAAGAAAGAAATTAACAATGTTCAGTTATTAGATGGAGGATTATTAACTTGGTTTAAACACCCAATCGGATCTGATAGGTCTAAATCTGAATATAAATATATTTTTTTAAAGTAATAAAGAATGATTATTTAAATAGTAGTGATAAAGAAAAAATTAAGATTATAAATAATAGAAAATAGAGATATTAAAAGTAATAGGAAGCCTTAAAGTTTGAGGCTTCTTTTTGTATGTTAGAACTCAGTAGAATTTATAGAATTTAGGGACACATAACAATTATTGCCCATAACAAATACAAAATTGGCCAATAGAGGCAAGCCCCCAACCTTTGACCTAAAAAACAGTAAAAAATAGGGACGGATAAGCATTCTTCCATAAACAAACTGATGACAATTATTATGAATAGTTGTTATATGTCCCTTAAAGCAATAAGGAGGTTATAATATTGGGGATAAAAGCCTTGTTATAGATTCAAGGGTTTTACTCAATCGGCTTCTATGTTTAAATTCCTCAATATTGATTTCCTTTGAATACTGCATATCAATAAAAAATTGATTTTCTAGCTTATTTGTAATTTCGCTGTTATATATAAAGGCGTTTGTTTCAAAATTCAATTTAAAGCTTCTTATATCCATATTTGCAGTCCCCACACTGCAGACAGAGTCATCTGCCATAATTGCTTTGCAGTGTAGAAAGCCATTATCATATAAGAAAACTCTTACACCAGCTTTTAATAGCTCAGTAATGTAGGATTGAGCGCCCCAAGCCATAAATTTATGATCTGGATTTTTAGGGAGCATAAGCCTTACATCCACACCTGAGAAGGCAGATATTTTTAATGAATCTAAAATATTATCATCTGGAACAAAGTAGGGGGATTGTACATATAATGATTTTTTAGCGTTATTTATAATTTTTACATACCCATTTTTAATATATTGTTCATTATGGTCAGGGCCGCTTGAAACTATCTGCATCCCAACTCTGCCAAGAATGTTTTCCTTTTTTGGAAAATAGCTGCTATAATCTTTAATATCCTCTTTAGAGGCATAAGTCCAATCCATTAGAAACCTTGCCTCTAAATCATTAACAGCATTTCCTTTTATTCTCAAATGTGTGTCTCTCCAATAGCCAATCTTCTTATTTTTCCCGATATATTCATCCCCTACATTAAATCCACCAAGGAAAGCAACCTTTCCATCTATAACAACTATTTTTCTATGGTCTCTGTAATTAATTCTTTTATTTATATAAGAAAAGTGGCTGGGAAAGAAAGAAGCATAGCTTCCCCCTGCTTCTTTTAAACCTTTTAATATCTTATCCCTGTCCCTTCCTAATTTATTTGAGCCCATAGCATCAAATAAAAACTTTACTTCTACGCCTTCCTTTGCTTTCTTTGTTAAAAGCTCTATAAGCTCATGGCCTAAATTGTCTGATTCAACTATATAATATTCCATGTGTATAAATTTTTCAGCATTTCTTATTTCTTCAAAAAGGTCGTTAAATTTATCTTTTCCATCAAAATATAATTTAACATCATTCATTTGAGTATACAAAGATTTTGCATTTCTAAAATTCATTTTAATGATATCCTTATTTTCACGGGAGTTTGAATCATAAATATAATTTTTAGTTATTTTATTTATATACTTATTCTTTTTCTCATCATCAATTATTTTTTTACTAAACATCTTTCGATAGCTTAAATCTTGCCCAAAAAAAAGATAAATTAAAAATCCAACTATAGGAAGTACGGTTAAAATCAATATCCATGCCCATGTAGTGGTAGGATTTCTCCTTTCAAAAAATATTAAAAATATAATTAAAATGATGTTTATTATTAAAATCAAAGTGCCAAAAGGTATTGGTAATTTCATAAAAATCCTCTCCCGTAATATTTTTTATCCGATGGCTACTATCCGTAATCCCCCGCTTGACGCAAGGAATAACGGCTGCTACG
>DHEX01000085.1 GCA_002400085.1 Clostridiaceae bacterium UBA4839
GTATATTAAATTCAGGACAACCAACAATTCTCGTAGCCAATGCCAAACTGATATAATGGCGTTGCGTCTATTTACAAATTTTATTCATAAGCAAGAGCCTTTGTGGAAAGATTTAAAATTACTTACAAGAGAGCATATTGAAGATTATCTTGCCTGGTATAAGGGCTATACATATGGATGGGAAAGTCAGCACGTCAGATATTTAATCAATCTTCGAACCTTCTTTGATTATATACAACGTGCCATGTATCCTGAAGCACCAGAATTACCAGCAGCATGTTTGATATTCAAGGAAGATATCCCAAGGAGACCACAAAAAACTGAAAATGATATTAAATATATACCCGAAGGTGTTATACAACAGTTGGAAGATAATTTAGGATACCTAACTCCTTCAGAGTATATACCCATTGTTGTTTTATTAAGAGCAAGCGGTTGGAGAATATCTGATATACTTAATTTACGGTACGATACCTGTTTGGAACGCACATCTCAAGGTTGGTATCTATGCGGTGATATCCCAAAAACACAAGTGTTAAACCATCATGTACCGATAACTGACGAAGTGGCTGCTATAGTGCAATCGGCAGTTGAAGAAGTAAAAGAAAAAAGTACAAATGACAATAACCCAAACCATCTGCTATTTGTCAGATTTGATGGTAAAAGAAAAGGACGCTGCCCAGAAGGAGTATCAATACAGAGAGCCCTCAATCGTCTTGCTGAAAAACAAAATATTACAGATGACCAAGGTAGAATATTTCATTTTGGAAACCATGCTTTCCGTCATACCAAAGGAGTTGAACTAATCAATAATGGTATGAATATTTTACATGTTCAAAAATGGATGGCTCATGCTTCCCCTGAAATGACACTTCGGTATGCAAAAATACTTGATACAACCATGCGTAAATCATGGGAAGAAGCAACCAAACAGGGATTATTTAAGATTGATGAGATGGGTAAAATCAAAAGGATTGATGTTTGTGATATTCAGAATGAAGACATAATTGAATGGGAATATATTCGAAGCAATCTTGATGCTGTAAGAATGCCTCTTGGTTACTGCATGAAGCCTAAAAAGCAGGAATGTCATACTCAATTGAATCCATGCCTTACTTGCAGGAATCTTTGTACTACTCCCGATTTTATACCGCAGTATGAACTTGAAATACAGGAAACGAAGGCTTTAATTGAACGTGGCAAAGCCCAAGGTCGAACAGTGTGGGTAGAAAAGAATCAAACCCTTTTAAACCGATATCAAGATATTCTATCAGTATTAAAAGAAGGGCGAATACATCATACCGCTGGCAAAAAAGGTCGTGAATATATTGGGGAGGAACGTAATAATGTCAAGTAACCATATACGGAATACAGAAGGTTTAATAGAATTCTCTCAAAAGAAACAGCAGGAGACAGCCCAAAAAGTTGATAAGGCCATTCAAGAACTTACTAAATTAAAAGGCAAAATTAATTTCAACAGTGTTGCAGAAGAGGCCGGAGTTTCAAAAGCATATCTTTACAAGCATCCTGAAATCCGTGAACGTATAGATATGCTTCGAAAGCAGCAGGAAGGACTACCTTCTCCAGGACAGGTAAAGCGAGAAATGACTGATGCCAGCAAGGATGTGCTTATTGCTGCTAAAAACAAGCATATTAAAGAATTGCAAGACGAAAACAAAAGGCTAAAGGATATACTAAAACGTAGATATGGGGAAGAATATTAAAAGATACATGGAATATATATAAACAAAGACGGAAGCAAGTATTTAATTTGCTTCCGTCTTGATTAGTTCAGATATCCGTAATGGTTAACATCCTTTAATAATCATTTCAGCAGTTCCTCTGTTTGTTGCAAGAGGTACACCGTGAACATCACATATTCTAAGCAGTGCTGTTATATCAGGTTCGTGAGGCTGGGCAGTTAAAGGATCTCTTAAAAAGATAACCATATCAATGCCTCCGCATGCAACTTTCGCCCCTATCTGCTGGTCTCCCCCCAATGGGCCTGATAAAAACCTAGTAATATTAAGACCAGTTGCTTCATGAATAATCTTTCCTGTAGTTCCTGTAGCATATAAATTGTGCTTTGAAAGAACATCCATATGCTTCTTAACAAAATCCACCATTTCATCTTTCTTTTTATCATGTGCAATCAATGCAATGTTCATAGTATCCCCCCTACTTTTAATTAATATTTTAACAATTATAAATATTATTACTCGTTCTTACACAACCCCTTAACGTAATCATAGTATTTACTACAGATTTTAGCAATAGAAATTATAACACTGCTGCAATTCCTAATTTAAAATCATTAATGAGCAAATTACAGCGAAGAACGATAGGGGCTGTTGCGAATAACATGATTATGAAAAACACAAAAACAGCAAAGATAAGAAAAATATATGGAATAAACATAGCATGGGGAACGGTCTTGACCGTTCCGTTGATGGGCGAGCGGAATCTAGGGGAAGCGATGCTAACACCCAGTAACAATCTCATTCTATGGCATTTGCATAATGATCAGAATTTAGGAGGGCAAAGCGGTCAAGACCGTTCCCTGCATTTAGGTTTTAAAAAGCTTAGTTTGGTTTCTGAAACTATTATTCCAATAAAAATCATAATACAGCCCGCAACCATCCTGAAGGTAAACACTTCTTTAAGAAAGATTACAGAAAGAATGAACCCAAATACAGATTCCATGCAGAGCATTATTGATGCTCTTATAGGGTTTGTGTACTTTTGTGCTACATTTTGAATTAAAAAAGCAATCATTGTACTGAAAATCCCAAGATATAAAACTGCAATAATTCCTTTCGGATCAAGCTTCTCAGGAGAAGGTTCAAATAAAAGGGAGCAAAATATAGATGCAATAGCTGTAAAACCGAGCTGTATTATTGTAAGTATAATTGGATCTCTATTTTTAGTAAGCTCTCCAACTAAAACAATGTGAGCAGCAAAGCAAACAGCACACAAAAGAGTTAAAAAGTCACCAAAATTAATATGTATTCCATTATCCAGTGTTAAAAGCCCTATACCTAAAAAAGCTAAAACCACAGATACAAAGGAATATATATCCGGCTTCTCCTTGGTAATAAACCAAGTTATAAAAGGGACAATAACTACATTGGTACCAGTTAAAAATGCCTGTTTACCTGCATATGTATATTGAAGTCCTATAGTTTGAAGTGCATACCCAGCAAACAGGAAAATTCCTATAATACTTCCTGCCTTTAAATAATCTTTGTTTATTTTTTTAACCCTTTTCCAAAATACAATCATGGGAATTACGCTGGCTATCCCAAATCTTAATGCCATAATATAAAAAGGTTTAATATTACTGTTTAAGGCATTTTTAGTTGCAATAAATGCTGCTCCCCATATAAATGCTGTAATTAAAAGTGATAAATCTGCATAAAAAGACTTTTTACTGTCCTCCATACAAAAACCCCCTAAGTGCAAAAATAAGTATATATAGATAATATTATTATATATATTATTTTATAGCAATAAAGTATCTGATTATATTGAATTTTCTAAAAATCAATGTTAAAATTTGCTTAAACTGAAAGGGGGGATTGATTTGAATAAGTTAGCAAAATTCGTAGTAAACCATAAAAAGTTTATATTGATTTTATATGCTGTTTTAATTCTTTTATCTCTGTTTAGTATGAACTTCACATCCATTAACTACGATTTAAGCTCTTACCTTCCAAGTGATATGAATTCAATTAAGGGCAGAAATATACTTGAAAATGAATTTAAAATAAAAGGGACAGCTTCAGTACTTTTAGAAGACAAACCTTATTTTGAAGTGCAAAATATAAAAGATAAAATAAGTAAAGTTAAAGGAGTTAAATCTGCTGTATGGCTTGATGATGCTGAGGATATTAAAAAAGCTGAAAGTTTTATGGATGAAAGCATAAAAAAAGAATTTGTCTCAGGAAAATACAGCCTTATACAAGTTCAATTTGATGATGATAATGACTCTTTAAATACGAAAAAAGCTCTCAGTGAAATAGAAGAAATTATTGGAGACAGTGGCTTAATTGGCGGACCTGCTGCTGTATCTAAAGATGTTAGGGAAACTACTGACAGGGAAATGACTTATTACTCCATTGCAGCCTTCATAATAATTTTAATAATACTTTTTATGGCTATGAGCTCTTTTATTGAGCCAATACTTTTCTTTATAGCAATTGGCACTGCAATACTTTTAAACGCAGGAACAAATTTTATATTTAAGAGTATTTCCTCAACCACCTACTCTGCAGCAAGCATACTTCAACTTGCAGTTTCCATGGATTACTCAATTTTTTTACTTCATAGGTTTATTGAGGAAAAAAATAATTGTAAAAATAAAGATGAGGCTATGATTGAGGCTATTAAAAAAACCTTTGATTCCATATCTGCCAGCGCACTTACAACAATATGCGGCTTTTTAGCTCTTATAGTAATGAAATATGGAATTGGAAGAGATATAGGTCTTGTTTTATCAAAAGGAGTTCTTTTTAGCCTTATTACAGTTATAACTCTTCTTCCCTGCTTAATACTTTTATTTGATGATAAAATTGAAAAACATCAGCACAAAATATANNCAATCAAACCTTAAATATTACTATGCAAATGAAAAAACTCTGCCACCTACATCAATATCAAATATATCTAACAGTAAAATAAATGATATTTTTTCTAACCAAAATAAATTAATTATGATAGTTCCAAAGGATAATAAATTAAAAGAAACAGAGCTTATGGACAGCATTGAAAAAATTGATAATGTTAAAGAGGTTGCCGGGCTCTACTCTGCCGTTGATAAATTTATACCAGATTCTTTTATTCCAAAAGAAGCAAAGGACAATTTTGAATCAGATAAATACAGCTACTTCATAATAACTTTAAATTCAGAGTTAGAAGGGAAAAATACAAAAGATGCTATAAATAAAATAAGAAATGCGGCAAAAGGTAAATTTAATGAATGGTACCTAACAGGGGAAGCTGCCATATACTCTGACCTTGAAGATGTAACCTCAAAGGATTTTGTTAATGTAACAATACTATCCATAATTCTTATTGGGATAATAATTTTAATTACTTTTAAATCTATCTCTATACCTCTTATTCTGATTTTTGTAATTGAGCTTGGAATATGGATTAATTTATCCATACCATATTTTCAAGGTAAATCCTTAAACTTTATAAGCTTCATAATAATAGGAGCTATTCAGCTTGGTGCCACTGTTGATTATGCAATACTTTTCACATCAAGGTATAAAGAAAATATAGAAGTAATGCCTAAATATGATGCTGCAGTAAAAACAATAAAGGATACAGGGCGCTCAATACTTACAAGTTCCCTTATACTCATAGCAGGAACCCTTAGTGTATCCTTTATAACAAGCATAAGAAGTGCTTCAGAGCTTACACTTTTAATAGGAAGAGGAGCCATAATAAGCCTTATACTAGTCCTTACAGTTCTTCCTACCCTTCTTATGATCTTTAACGGTTTTATAAAATCAACCACCTACAAGTGGCCAAAAGAAATTAAATGAGTGAGGAGGTATATATAATATGAAAAAACCACTTTTATGCATAAGCCTTGTTTTGGTAATGCTTTTTACGTCTTTTACAACTGCATTTGCTGAAGCTTTTAAAGATGAAACTATATATGTTAACTTAAAAAACGATGGAAATGTTTCAGATATAAAGGTTGTAAACCATGTTCATGGCTTTGATGATTCAGATTACTTTATAGATTATGGAAAATATAGTGATATAAAAAATTTATCAAACGATGCAAAGCCTGAAATTAAAGATGATACAGTAAAATGGCCCACAAGTCTTTTAAAGCAGGGAGATTTATATTACGAAGGCACAATAAATAAAGAGCTTCCGCTGAATTTTGAAATAAAGTATTTTTTAGATGGCAGTGAAATAAAAGCTGAAGATTTAGCTGGAAAAAGCGGGGACTTAAAAATAAACATAAAAGTAAAGGAAAATTTTAAGGATAAAAAAAACAAGCCTGCATTCCTGACACAAATACAATTAAGCCTTGATCTCGATAAGTTTTCTGATATCAATGCAAAAAATGCTACTTCAGCAATTGTTGGTAAAAAAATGAATATTAATTTTATATATCTGCCCTTTGGTGATGGCGATTTTACTTTAGAAGCTAAGGGTAAAAATATAGAGCTTGACCCAATTGTTATATCCATTGTTTCATCCTCAAACGGTATTCCAGAAGAAATAAAAAAGAAGGGCAATGAATTTTCATCTGGAATAAATAAAATGTCAGATGCAGGAGATAAGCTTGAGGGAGGAAGTAAGGATATAGTAGATGGTACAGTAAAGCTTAAAGGTGGGCTTTCGGGATTAAACAGCGGACTTTACAAAGTCTATGAGGGCTCTAATGAAGTAACGTTAAATTCAAAGAAAATATATGGGGGCTTTTCTCAGTTTGACAGCGGTCTTTTGGATTTTAAAAACAAGAGCAGTGAGCTGTCAGATGGTGTAAAAAATATTGACGAGGGTTTAAATTCCCTATCAAAAGAAAGCAGCAGCATAAAAGAGGGGCTTTCCAGCTTAAATGATGGAACTTCAAAGCTAAATGCCGGATTAGGCAATGTATCTGCTGGTATGTCAGAATTAGACAAGGAGCATGAGGATTTATGCAAGCTTGCAAAACTTCTTTCAAGTAGCAGCGACCCTCAGGTTAAAATGCTGGCTCAAGGAGTTTTAGAAGAGGGAAAAGCTATAAAATCTCTTGATGGTGCTTTAAAAGAAAGCTCTAAAGCAACAGGGACAATATCTCAAAATATTAATAATGTTTATTTAGGATATGATAAATATAATGAAGGATTAAAAAGTACTACTCTTGGAATGAATAAATTAAATACCGAAATGTCTATCCTCCCTGAAAAAATAAATGAGATGTATTCGGGGCACACTAAATTAACCTATGGATTAAAAAATATGACTTCTGGATATGAAAGTATGAAAGATGCATATTATAAGGCTTATGAAGGAACTAAGGAAATCCCTTCTGAAGTTGATAAACTTATAAATGGCGAAAAACAGCTTCAAAGCGGAATAAGTTCTCTTAACAATGAGGGGATTAAAAAATTAAAGACATCTGCAGACCAGATATTAAATACAGAATTCCTTAAAGTAAACAATGCTAAAGCCTATACTTCTTTTGCGGATGAAGAAAGAAATAAAAATTCCACCTGCCAATTTGTAATGAAAACCCCTTCCATTAAAATTAAAAAGGAACCAAAAGCTGATAATACAGCCCCAGAAGAAAATAAGAGCTTTTTCCAAAAACTAATAGATCTTTTCAAAAAATAGGGATGCGCGCACGAAAAAAGGCCTTTTAGCCACCTAGATTTTATCCTCTTAACTACTTTAATAATTTAAATACAGTGGAGATAAGAAAAATATATGGAATGAACGCATACACATAGGTGCCTGCCTTGACATTTGACATTTGGGGGACGCGCGCAAAAAAATACTGGGCATACCTGTAGGGAACGGTCTTGACCGTTCCGCCCCTCCCAAATTTAGATCGTCCTGCAAATGCCACAGAATAGAATTGTTACCAAGTGCTGGCACCGTTCCGTCCTCAAAATTTCGCTCGTTCATCAACGGAACGGTCAAGACCGTTCCCTACAACATTTATCGTTTGTATAATTAAATTATTGTTTTTTATCTTTCCTCCCTAAAGTATGCATTTCCAAGCTCCTTAGGAGGCATATACTCTTTTTTCTTCCTCATGGATATCATAATTAAAACAAAAATTGTTGCTGCATAAGGAAGCATATCAATCATATACTGGGATACGTGCATGTCATATTTTTGAAGTCTAAAGCCAAGTATATCAAGACCTCCAAAAAAATATGAGCTAAACAATGCTTTAAGAGGATTCCATGTTGCAAATATAACAAGAGCCACCGCTATCCATCCTCTTCCTGCAGTTACATTTTCCTGCCAAGCTGGGACATAAACAAGGGATAGATATGCTCCGCCAAGGCCGGATAGTGCTCCCCCTAAAAGTATATGAACATATTTATATAAATCTACATTTATACCGCTGGCATCTGCTGCTGAAGGATTTTC
>DHEX01000025.1:0-36985 GCA_002400085.1 Clostridiaceae bacterium UBA4839
GTAATCTAGTGATTTAAATTAGATAGTATTTATAGTAATCTAAATAGCATTTAACTATGAAAGAAGAACTATAAAGAAAGATAAGTTAGTTATGTTATGTATAGTTTGAATAGTATTAACACATTCTATATGCAGGAGATGATTGCATATGGAAGTGGTAAAGGTATTAAGGGAAGATGGGAAAGAAAGATATTATGTAGAAAACAATCAGGGAGAACCTGTAGAAGCGATACTTAAATTCATTAGGTTTAAGGATAATACTAACTTTGCTAGAAATACCCTAAAGGCTTATTGCCAGCATCTAAAACTATACTTTGAGTATTTGGAGCAGAGAGAATTAGATTTTCAATGCGTGAGCATAGATGATTTATCACTGTTTGTTAACTGGTTGCAGAATCCATATCAAAGTCTTAAAGTAACACCTATGACACCAAGGGAAAGTGCTAGAAGCCCTAGAACAATAAACATCATTGTGAATACAGTATTACAATTCTATGATTATATATTGAGGCATGAGGAGTATAGCAACAATGTTTCTGAAAGGCTGAAGAAGTTTGTAACAGTTCCGAGCAGGAACTTTAAAGGGTTTTTGTATGGGATAGCTTATGAAAAGAAGAAAGCAACTAGCAATATACTAAAACTTAAAGTTCCAAAGACTAAGCCTAAAACTCTCAGTAAAAACGAAATCAGTATACTAATCAATAATTGCACCAATTACAGAGATAAATTCTTACTTATGTTATTGTGGGAAACAGGAATGAGAATAGGCGAAGCCTTATCATTGTGGATAGAAGATTTTGATGTTAGTGAATTGATTATAGATTTAAAGGATAGAGGTGAACTTGAGAACAATGCAGAGATAAAGACAGTATCAAGTCCTCGTAGGATAGATATATCACAGAATTTGGCTGATATGTTTATGGAGTATATAGCTGAATATCATAGTGAAGAAGTATTAACCAACCATGTATTCATAAAACTTTTAGGTGAAAATAAATATAAACCTATGAATTATGTGGATGTAGATAATCTATTTAGAACATTGGAAAAGAAAACAGGTATTTATGTTACACCACATATGTTTAGGCATACATCATTAACCACACTGCGATTAGCAGGATGGCAACCAGAATTGCTTAGAGTGAGAGCAGGACACAAAAATATTTATACTACTATGAATACTTATATTCACCCCTCAGATGAAGATTTAACAAGAGAGTTTGAGAAAACTCAACCTAATTTAGGCTTGGATATTTATAACAAGGGGGAAGAGTAAGTGGATAATTTACAATTGATAAAAAGCAATAAACAGAGCAAGTATGATGAAATAATTGAATACCTAAAACAAGATAATGGATATTGGTTAGGAAATGATAAATGGAATATTGAAGATGAAGTCTTTGGAGAAGTTGAGTATAAAGTTAATGTTAAAAATATTAGGCTTGATTTTATAAGAAACGAAATCTTAAAGAATGAGATTAAATACTACTTAGTATATTCCCTTAAAAATAAGTATATATCTTTAAGTGCTATATTAAATGAATATCAATATGCAATTAAATATTTAATTCAATATATAGAATTAAATTATAGCAATAAAATATCATTTGATGATATAGATATAGAGCCTATGAGATGGAAAATGTTTATGTTACAAAATGGATTTAAAACAGCTAAGAAGGGTACTTTATCTTGCAACAGTATGTATAGAGAAATGTATCATTTGATATCTGACTTTATAAAAGATTTTTATGATGATAGAGAAGAAACCGAAAAAGATATATGGTATTCAAAGAATATTAAGGGTGCTAAAATTCCTGCAAGTGGAGCTAATAACCCTAAAAATATTTCAATTACATTTTATAATTTTCCTATTTATTATAAAGAAATAGTTAAGAGATATTTTAAGTCTATTATAACAAAAAAATCATGGAGTCATTGTTGGGAAATATCTACTATATTAAATTACTTCTTTAATAAGTTTTACTCAAATAGATATGAAGATGGTTTTATAGAAAACTTATCAAGACAAGATATTGAAAACTATTTATACTGGATAAATAATGATTACAAAGATAAGAATGCAACTTACAAAAGCAAGTTTGTATCTTATATAAGAACGTTTTTGGAATATATTCAAATAGCTCAATATGACAAAGCTCCTAAAAAAGAAGTGGCATTTTTAATATTTCAAGATGATATTCCGAGAAGAGAATATGTGCAAGATGAGATGAGAAGAGTTAAGTTTGTTCCAGAGCCTATTTTAAAGCAATTAGACAACAATATCTTGGAATTAGATAGACCTCAGTATATACCTATTTACATTCTTCTTAGAGAAACAGGATGGCGTGGTACTGATATATTAAATCTTAGATATGATAACTGCTTAGAACAGATTTGGAATAGTAAGGAACAAAAATATAACTACTATCTTTGTGGCGAAATAACTAAAACAGGTATAGCACAACTTAAAATTCCCGTTAGGGATAAGGTAGCTGAAATGGTTCAGAAATCTATTGATAAAGCTAAAGAATTAAGTACAGAAGAAAATAATCCTAAGAAGTATTTGTTTAATACCTATGAAGGAAAATTGAAAGGAAAACCATTGAATAAGGCATCCCTATTAAACACTATTCAAAGACTTATTGAACAAAAAGACATAAGAGATGTTAATGGTGAGTTATATCATTTTAGACTTCACTCATTAAGACACACAAGGGCTAAAGAGTACGTAGAGCAAGGTATGGGAATTAGCATTATACAGCAAATATTAGGTCATCAAAGTCTACAAATGACTGTTCATTATGCTACTGTAACAGAAAACACACTCTACGAGAAATGGAAGAATACAGAGGATTTAGACTTGTTTAGAGTTAATACTGAAACTCATGAACTTAAACAGGTAGACTTAAATTCTGATGATGGTGAAAATCTAATAAGATATGAGTATGTTAAAAAGAACTTAGATGCTGTAAGGGTACCTTTCGGTGTATGCTTTAAACCTTCTAAATTGCCTTGTAAGCAACAAATGAACCACTGTTTAACCTGTGCAAGCTTTTGTACTACAGTTGAAAATATACCTGAATATGAGGAAGAAATAGACCATGTTAAAAAGCAGATAGAAGTTAGTGAAAGATGTGGTAGAGAGCTTTGGGCAGAGAAGAACAAAGGTTATTTAGAATTGCTTGAGAAAACACTACAAACAGTTAAAGAGCAGAAAATAGTACATAAAAATGGTAACTCTAGGGAGGACAACTAATCATGGAGAAAAACACTGAAGCTTTAAAATTATATGCTAAGGAAAAAACAAAAATAGCTTTAGAAAAGGTTGATAAGTCTATAAGAGAGTTATCTTTAAAAGGTGAAAAAATTAATTTTAATAGTGTGGCTAACGCTAGTGGGGTATCTAAAGCATTTCTATATGGTAATGAGGAAGTTAAAAAAAGAATAGAGCTTTTAAGGAAGCAAGAAGTTAGTAAAGAAATAAATCAAAGAGTTAAGACAGATAAAACAAGTAAGTCTAAGGACATTGTTATAATGGCTAAAGATAAAAAAATCAGAGAATTAGAAAGTGAAAATAAGAAACTCAAAGAACAATTAGCTATATTAAGAGGTAAGCTATACTCTAACGTATAGTACCCTTCTATAAAGATATATATTCAAAGTAAAAAATAAGTTAGTGAAAGGGTTTGAAGGCCCCTATCACTAGATAATNNAAGCTTAAAATCTATGATATAGGGAGGAATACATATATGGATGAAATGGCAATGGTTAAGGAATCCTGTGACTATTTAAAAGGCTGTATTGATTATATTCCTGATGTTGCTGTAATACTTGGTTCAGGATTAGGTTCACTTTCTGAAGAAGTAACTAATAAAAATATTATTAAATATGAGAATATTCCACACTTTCCAAAATCAACGGTAGTAGGTCATGCAGGTCAATTTGCATGCGGGGATTTATGCGGTAAAAAAGTGATAATGATGCAGGGAAGATTTCATTATTATGAAGGATACGATATGAAAAGAGTAACCTTTCCAGTTAGAGTACTAAAATATTTAGGCGTAAATACAATTATTGTAACTAATGCAGCTGGTGGCGTTAATACTAATTTTAAGCCTGGGGATTTAATGATTATTGAAGATCATATTAACTTGTCGGGCAATAATCCTCTTATTGGGGAAAATATAGATGAAATGGGACCGAGATTTCCAGATATGTCCTGCGCTTATAATAAAGAATTAATTAAAATAGCAAAGGGTGTTGCAAAAGAAGAAAAAATTAATGTGGTAAGTGGAGTTTACTGCATGATGAGCGGTCCAACATATGAAACTCCAGCTGAAGTTAAAATGGTAAGGACACTAGGTGGTGACGCAGTTGGAATGTCTACTGTACCAGAAGTTATTGTGGCAAATCATCAGGGAATGAAGGTTCTTGGAATATCCTGCATAACTAATATGGCATCTGGGATATTAGATCAGCCTTTGAATCATGAAGAAGTCATAGAAACATCAAATAAGGTAAAGGATAAATTTATAAGGCTTGTAAAGGGAATAATAAAACAGATGTAGGGGGGATTTAAATGGGATACTTAGATATGCTGCATGAAGCGAATGTCTTTTTAAAAAAGCAAATTAAGACTGTACCTGATGTGGCTGTAATACTTGGGACTGGTCTTGGAAGCCTATCGGATTATATTGAAAATAAGACAGTAATAAAATATACAGATATACCGCACTTCCCAAAGTCAACTGTTCCTGGGCATGCAGGAGAATTTATTATTGGAAACATTTATAATAAAAACATTATTGCAATGAATGGAAGATTTCATTATTATGAAGGGTACAGTATGGAGCAGGTAACCTTTCCTGTGAGAGTTATTAAAAGTTTAGGGGTTCAAAAGATAATCGTTACTAATGCAAGCGGAGGAATGAACCCTGATTTTAAAGCTGGGGATTTAATGTTTATTACAGATCATATAAATATGATGGGTGATAATCCTCTTATAGGGAAAAATTATGAAGAATTTGGTCCAAGGTTTCCTGATATGTCAAATGCCTATGATAAGCAGTTTTTAAATATAGGCTTAAACACAGCAAAAGAACTGAGCATTCCTGTACAAAAGGGGGTATATGTAGCTCTTACTGGCCCTATGTATGAAACACCAGCAGAGCTTAAAATGTTAAGGCTAATAGGTGCTGATGCAGTTGGTATGTCTACTGTTCCTGAAGTTATAGTTGCAAATCATGCTAACATGAAGGTACTTGGAATTTCCTGCATAACAGACATGGCTATTCCAGATAATTTAAAGCCGCTTGATCATGAAAGAGTTATTGCTACTGCTGAAAAAGCAAAAAATAATTTTGTATCACTTGTTAAGGGAATAATAAAGAATATGTGATAAAGCTTTAGGGGGAGTATTTTTATGAGGATGTATGATATTATACTTAAAAAAAGAAATGGAGGGGAACTTACAAAGGAAGAAATTGATTTTTTTATAAATGGTTATACAAAGGGTGAAATACCTGATTATCAAGTTTCTGCACTATTAATGGCAATATATTTTCAAAAAATGAATAAAAGAGAAACTGCAGATCTCACTATGTCGATAGTAAACTCCGGGGACACTATTGATTTATCAAAAATTAAAGGAATTAAAGTTGATAAACACAGCACTGGCGGAGTAGGAGATACAACTACTATGGTTCTTGGACCAATGGTTGCCTCCTGTGGTGCACCTGTTGCAAAAATGTCAGGAAGAGGTCTTGGACATACGGGAGGAACTATTGATAAGCTTGAGTCTATAAAAGGATTTTCAACTGAAATGACTGAAGAACAATTTATTAACAATGTAAATAAAGTTGGACTTGCTGTTGGAGGGCAAACAAAGAATTTAACTCCGGCAGATAAAAAATTGTATGCTCTTCGTGATGTTACAGCTACAGTTGAAAATGTATCCCTTATAGCATCCAGTATTATGAGCAAAAAAATTGCAGCTGGAGCTGATGCAATAGTTCTTGATGTAAAAACAGGAACTGGTGCATTTATGAAAACAGTGGATGATTCTTTCAACCTTGCAAAGGAAATGGTGGATATTGGAACTCATGTTGGGAAAAATACTATAGCTATAGTTTCAGATATGGATGAACCTTTAGGTTTTGCTGTTGGAAATGCTCTTGAAGTTGCTGAGGCAGTTGAAACATTAAAAGGCAATGGACCCAAAGACCTTTATGACCTTTGCATAGAGCTTGGATCTAATATGCTTCTTCTATCAGAAGTTACTAAGGATAAAAATACTGCAAAAAAAATGCTTGAAAATTCTATAAGAAGCGGTAAGGCACTTGAAAAATTTAAGGAATTTGTTAAGGCACAAGGTGGAGATATAAGTGTTATTGAAAACACTAATTTATTACCAGCTTCGAAATATAATTTTGAAGTAAAAGCCGATAGAGACGGATATGTCTCAAAAATTATTGCCGATGAAATTGGATTGGCTGCTTTAAGTGTTGGAGCTGGACGTGAAACAAAGGAAAGCGTTGTTGATCCTGCAGTTGGAGTTGTAATCAAGAAAAAAGTGGGTGATAAGGTTAATAAAGGTGAAAGCATTGCAATTATTCATACAAATAACATTGAAAAGGCAAAGGAAGCTGAATTTAGAATTAAAAATGCATATCATTACTCAGAAATTAAGCCAGAAAAAAGACCGCTTATATTTGGAGTGGTAACTAAAGATGGAATAGAAAGATATTAGGCTATTTGCCTAAATCTATATATTATGCATAAACTCCCATGATAAAATAAAAAAATTAAGGGCAATATAAATAAAAGCGGATTTTTAGAGGGAGGTAATGCATAATGAAAAAGTTGATTTCATCATCTTTAGCAGCAGCTATTATGTTTTTAGCTTTATCAATAAATGTTTTTGCTGCACCTGCTTTAGAAAATGATGTTTTAAAATTGAATTGCAAGTCTGCATATTTAATAGAAAATGATACTGGAAAAGTTGTTTATGAATATAATGCACATGAAAAATTGCCGCCTGCAAGCGTTACAAAAATCATGACTATGCTTTTGACTATGGAAGCTGTAGATTCTCAAAAGATAAATTTAACTGATAAGGTAACTTGCAGTGAAAGATCAAAAGCAATGGGAGGAAGTACAATGTTCCTTGATGCAGGTGAGATAAGAACTGTTGAGGAACTGTTAAAGGGAGTAGCCGTTGAGTCTGCCAATGATGCGGCTGTCGCCTTATCTGAGTATGTTTCAGGAACAGAAGAAGCATTTGTAGAAAAAATGAATGAAAGAGCAAAAGAACTTGGTATGAATGATACTCATTTTGCTAATTGTACAGGTCTTGATGCAGAAGAACACTATTCCTCAGCTTATGATATTGCAATTATGTCAAGGGAATTACTAAAACACCAAAAGATACTAGAATATACAACTATATGGATGGAAACTATATCGGAAGGAAGACAGAAGGAATTCACCCTTGTAAATAGAAATAAAATGATTAAATCCTATAATGGCTGCGATGGATTAAAAACTGGATTTACTGAAAAATCCAAGTATTGTATTTCTTCCACTGCTAAAAGAAATAACATAAGATTTATATCAGTTATTATGGGAGCACCATCATGGAAAGAAAGAAATGCAATGGCAGGAAGGCTTCTTGATTATGGTTTTGCAAAATATGAAAGTGTGAATGTTATCAAAAAAGGTGATGTGCTGGGTGAAATACAAATTCCAAAATCGAAACCCGAAAAGGTTAATGCTGTTGCAAAAGAAGATTTAAATGTTATAGTTGAAAAAGGTAAAAAGACGGATATTAAAACAAAGATAGATATTAATAATAATTTAAAACTACCTATTAATAAAGATGATGTGGTAGGAAAAGTCAAAGCTATAGATGGAAATACAGTATGCGGGGAAGCAAATATAGTAGCAGAAAATGATATCAAAAAAATGAATTTTGGAGATATATTTGATAAGCAATTTAGCCGGTGGATAAATGCAAAATAGTTAAGAGCTTTATTTGTATAAATGGCATGAAATATTTTATTATATTTCATGCCATATATTTTTCTTATCGCAGCGGTGGATTAAATCTAAATTACCATTTGCAGTTTAAAAGCTTTATTATGTTCAATTATATTATTTAAATGATATAATTAAATTTATGAGGTGTGATGGAATGGGAATTGAAGATTTTGAAACAGTAAATCTTTTTAAATATCTTTTCAAACAATATGATATTAAAATTTATCTTGTAGGCGGTGCTGTAAGGGATATGCTTTTAAACATACAGCCTATGGACTTTGACTTTGCAGCAGAGGTGAGTGAAGATGATCATAAAATTATATCCACTGAAATTTCAAAAAAGTTAGAGTGTAAAATGGATTATAATGATTATTATCACACTGCTAAATTTTTTTATAACAATAAAGATATTGATTTTGTTATGTGCAGGAAAGAAAGTTATGATTCAATAGCATCAAAGCCAATCATTAAACCTGCAAGTATATTTGATGATTTAAAAAGGAGAGATTTTACTTTAAATGCTATGGCTATTCCTTTATTCGATGATTTTACAATAATTGATCCATTAAATGGCAGAGGGGATATTAAACAAAGAAAAATAAAAATACTTCATAAGAATAGCTTTAAGGACGACCCTACAAGAATATTCAGAGGAATAAAATATGCTTCAAGATTTGATTTTGAATTTGAAGAGTTTACAGAAAAATTAATTGAAGATGCTGTCTATAAGGGATATATTAACTATATTAAACCTGAGAGAATAAAGTTAGAACTTGAACTTTTGTTTAATGAAGATGGTATCATTAATTTTATTTTTTATTTAAACAAATACAAAATTATTGATTCTATTATTGATGAAGAATTAAATATTAATAATAAATTTAATTTAGATGAATTTAAAACTACATCCTGCAATAATAAGTTTTGTGCTCTTTTTTTTGACAATAATGAAAAAGTATTAAAAAAACTTGCTGAAAGCTTTTCCCTTGGGGAAGATTTTATTAAGGAAGATGGAAAAATAAAATGCATACAAAAAGAGCTCTTAAAAGACGATGAAAGCATATATTATTATTTCTTAAAAAATAATTCACAAAGTTTAGTTTCTGTTCTTAAACTTTTATTTTATAATGATAGAAGGGTGAAAATTTTTTTGCAGTGGAAAGATAAATTAATTGTTGATAAAAATAAAATAAAGAATATAGAGCCGTCACAAAGAAGAGAAGCTTTGGCAAAAGAAAAATTAGCACTACTAAAAAAGAAAATAGGTGGAGGTATTTAAATGATTGGATACGATAACGTTGGAACCTTTATATTAACTGCCATTGGGATTATTATTTCATTGACCATACATGAATATTCACATGCTCTTGTATCTACAAAGCTTGGTGATAAAACACCTGAGATGTATGGAAGATTAACTTTAAACCCTCTTGCACATATTGATATATTAGGGCTTATATCCCTTTTTATTTTTAGATTTGGCTGGGCTAAACCAGTTCCCATAGATTCTTCTTATTATAAGGATAGAAGAAAAGGTATAATATTAACATCACTTGCAGGTCCTGTTTCAAATTTAATTTTAGCTTTTTTCAGTTTGCTTATTTTAAGAGCAGCGAAACCTCAATCTAGAGGTATAGATTTATTTTTGATTATATTAGCACAATTAAATACTGGTCTTGCAGTTTTCAATATGATACCTCTTTCACCTCTTGATGGTTCTAAGATTTTAGCTGAACTTTTTGGAGGTAGAGTTGCTGACCTTATATATAGTCTGGAGAGATATGGGACATTTTTAATTTTTATTCTGCTTTGGATTCCAGCAGTACAAAATGTAATATCTTTTATAACTCAAGGTGTACTTAGCGGGCTTTATGCTTTAGCTGGTATTTTTGCTTAGGGTGATTAATATGGGATTACGTGTAAAATTAGAAACTTTTGAAGGACCTCTTGATTTGCTTTTACATCTTATTAAAAAGTCTAAAGTAGATATCTACAATATTCCTATTTCTGAGATTACTGATCAGTATATGGAATATTTAAGGGCAATGGAGGAGTTAGATCTTGACATTGCAAGTGAATTTTTAGTTATGGCTGCAACTTTAATTGAAATAAAATCAAGTATGCTGCTTCCTAAAACAAAATCAGAGGATGAATCGGAAGATGAGGATGATCCAAGGAAGGAACTGGTTGAAAAGTTATCAGAGTATAGAAAATATAAGGAATTTGCAGAGCAGCTAAAGGATATTGAAAAAAATAACGTGATTTATTTTAAACCACCTGAAATTATTGACGATATTGAAGATAACTCTGCATTTTTTAATAATATAACATTGGACAACCTTATGCATACATTTAATAGAATTATAAGACAGTATGAAAATAGGTTTAATGAAAATTCAAGAATCCCGCAGAATATCAAACATGATGAATATAAGATAGAGGATAAAATGAGCTATATGATGCAATTGGTAAATGAAAGGGAAAGTATTAATTTTCAATATGTTTTTAACAGAGCAAAAAGTAAGGAGGAGTTAATTGTTACTTTTCTTGCTTTACTTGAATTGATAAGATTAAAAAAAATCAGGGCTGTTCAATATAAAAACTATGGGGACATTGTGGTAGAAAGGCTGGGAGAAAAAGAACAATGGAAAATTTCTTAGATGAGCTTGGGCTTTGTGAAAACAAAGAGAGAATAAAAGGTATAATTGAAGCAGTTGTATTTGCTTCTGGCGATCCTGTGCCAATTAAAGATTTATCTGAGGCTACAGGCATTAGTATGAAAAGGATCAAAGAGATAATTGAAGAAATGAAAAAGGATTATGATAAAGAATGCAGGGGTATAGTATTAATGGAGTTTAACAACAAGCTGCAGTATGGAACAAAATGCGAATATGCTGAATACATAAAGAAAATTTTAAAGCCGGATTCCAAACAAAGGTTATCTCAGGCAGCCCTTGAAACCCTTGCAATTGTGTCATATAAACAGCCTGTAACAAGAGCAGAAATAGATGAGATAAGAGGAGTTAAAAGTGATAGCGCAGTTGCAACTTTACTTGAAAAAGGCCTTATAATGGAAAGCGGCAGAAAGGAAGCAGCAGGCCGACCTATTTTATATGCAACCACAGATGAATTTTTAAAATACTTTGGTTTTAAAAACATTAAGGAACTGCCAAAACTAATTGAATTTAATATGGATTTTAGGAAAGAATAAAGTAAAATGTTACTTTATTCTTTTTTTAATGCTTTGCGAGGTGTTATATGTTTTGGATTTTTTTGATAGTATTTAATTTTATATTGGCTTTCATGGATATTGAAGTTATAGGAACTTTTTATGAAAAAAAAGCAGATGTGAATATTATTATATTTAGGTATATAAGCATTAAGCCGAATTTTAAAAAAAAATATAAAAGAAAAAAAAGAAAACAAAAGCCTGATATAAAAGCAATTATAAATACTACAAAAGATATGATTATACCATTAAAAAGGTTTTTAAAGAGCGTGAATATTCGTTTAAGCCTTTATATTAATTTTGGACTTTCTTCTCCGGATAAAACAGCTATTTCATATGGGATTTTATACAGCTTAACCTCGCTATTATATTCATTTTCAGAAAAGCGTTTTAAAAGTTATAATCAAAATATTGATATTATTCCAGATTTAACAAATGAAAAATTTGATTATAAAGCTAAAATTTATTTACATACCAGACTCATTTATTTAATGATTTTGGGGAAAAATATACTTACAAACATAATAAAACATAAGGGTGAAATAATGAAAAAAGGTGGTGTTATTGATGATAGAACATCCAATTGACGGTCTAATGAAAACTACAATGGACAGCATAAAGGACATGATTGATGTAAATACAATAGTTGGAGATCCTGTCCATACTAATGAAGGAGCAGTTATAATACCAATTTCAAAAGTTACAATTGGATTTGCATCTGGCGGTTCAGAATATCAATGCCAGGAAAAAAAGCAGGAGATTCAAGGTAAGTATCCTTTTGGAGGAGGAAGTGGCGCGGGAATGTCCCTTCAACCTATTGCATTTTTAGTGGTAAATCAAAATGATGTGAAACTTCTTCCTGTTAATCAGGCTAATACAGTTGAAAGAATGGCTGATAAAATTCCTGACCTTGTTGATGATATTGTAAATATGTTTAAAAATAAAAATAAACAGGATGAAATGAACACAGATTTTAATCCATCATAATTGGTGAAAATCGACCGCACACTTGTGACTTCAGTCGTGGGAGGTTCAAGATTGAATGAAAAAACTATTGATTTACTTAACTTTGATGAGTTTAATATTATGCAATAAAGCTGAAGCAGCACCCATAAACCCTAAACTTAATTGCAGCGCAGCGGTATTAATTGATCAAAATTCAGGAAGAATTTTATATGGTAAGAATAGCGATAAGAAACTTGCCATGGCAAGTACTACCAAGATTATTACAGCTATTGTTGCAATTGAAAAGGGTGATTTAGGGGAAAAAGTATGTGTATCAAAAAAAGCTGTATCAGTTTCTGGCTCCACTGTGGGACTTAAAGAAGGGGAAAAAATTACTTTAGAGGAACTTTTATATGGTTTAATGCTTTGCTCCGGAAATGATGCAGCTATAGCTATTGCAGAACATATAGGCGGAAGTGCAGATAATTTTGTGGCGCTTATGAATGACAAGGCTTTGAAAATGGGAGCTTATAATACAAGTTTTAAAACTCCCCATGGTCTTGATGCTGATATGCATTTTACTACGGCTGAAGACTTGGCGTTTATTACTGCTTATGCTATGAAAAATGAGACTTTCTCAAGGATTGTTTCAACAAAAGAGATATCTAATGGTATTACTGGAAAGTTTAATAGGAAATACGCAAATATAAATAAATTTTTATATAGAATAGAGGATGCAGATGGAGTGAAAACAGGATATACAGGAAATGCAGGGAAATGCCTTGTGGCATCAATAAAGCACCCTTATGGCAGATATATTTGTGTTGTTTTAAACAGTGCTAATAGATGGAATGATGCAGCATCTCTTATGAAATATGCAAAGGAAAATTACAGTTTCATAAAAATTATGGGAAGAGATGAAAGTTTAAAACAGTTAAGAGTTTATGGAGGAGATAAAAGATACTTAAATGCAAAAATCAATGATGATTTGTATATACCTGTAAAGGAAGATGAGGTAAATAATTTAAAAGTAGATGCTTTTATTCCATCAGCTATGTTTTCACCAATTGAAGAGGATGAGATTATTGGAAATATTGTGGTTTTTATAAATGATGTTCAAATTGCTAAATATCCAGTATATAGCGATAAAAAAATATTGCGGAAGAATTTTGTAAAACCTTTAAAGAATTAAGCTATACCTTAATTAAGCAAATGCGATAAATGCGCATTTGCTTAATTTTTTGTAACAAAACTTTATAAAAAGAATAACTTAAATGTATGGGGATGGAGGTGCAGTTTATGTTTAGATATGTTGAATGCATTGATGCAGGAAGTGAATATTGCCCCTGCTATTTAGCTGAGCATGGGGAATGTATTATTTGCTCACAGCTTAAAGGAAAGGAATTTTGCGATTGCCTCAACTGGAGCGGTACTTGTATTTATCAGGAATACTTATGGAATAATGAAAAGGGCAAAAAACCTCGTCAGTTTGTAAAGTGCAGGATTTTAAGCAAACAATATATAAGAGAGGATGTTTTTATACTAAAAATAAAAGTTCCAAAGAGTATGGCAAGAATACTTGATAATATAGGAGCTTACGTGTTTTTAAGAAAAAATAATGATGATGTGGTTTTTAGTACACCAATTTCTGTAGCAGAAAGTGATTCGCTTGCTGGTGTTATAAAAGTGATGATAAAAGTAAATGGAATTAAAACAAAGGCTATAGATGAATGTAGTGATTTTATTTCAGTTAAGGGACCATATTTAAATGGAATTCAGGGACAAAGGTTCATTAGAGATGTGAATAATGGAAAGATGCTCTTTTTAATCAGAGGAACTGCAGGCATTTCTGCTTTAATGGCAGCAAAAAAGTGTATAAAAGATAATGAAATTGATGTTTTAATTGATAAGGGAAGGCATGAAAAGAACTTCTTAGAAGATTATTTTTCTGAGGTTGGCTGTGCCGTTAATAGATTATCATTTTTAGATGAAAAGGGATTAAGCGATGAAGGTAAATATAAAATTAAGGAATATATAAAAAATAAACAATATGATGTGGCTTTAAGTGCTGGAAATGATGGGTTTCATAGTCAGATTATAAATTATATAAATAAAATTGATGGGGGTATAAAATTTGCTACTGTAAACAACAGCATAATTTGCTGCGGGGAAGGGATATGTGGAAGCTGCACATTAAGTGGAATAAGCAATAGCAGTATTAAGTCCTGCAAGCAGCAATATAATCCTATGGAATTGTTTTTAAAAGCAGATGATTCTGATAAAATCTGCTGCAAAAAAGATGAAGAATGTAAGCTTTAAATTTAAAAATCGGATTGTTTTATTAGGGGGAATGTGAATGAAGGTTGTAGTTATAGGCGGAGGATGGGCAGGAACTGCAGCAGCAGTAGAAGCTAAAAAAGCTGGTGCTGATGTAGTTGTATTAGAAAAAACAGATTTACTTATTGGCGTGGGAAATGTTGGGGGCATAATGAGAAATAATGGGAGATTTACAGCTGCAGAAGAAATGATTGCACTTGGCGGAGGAGAGCTTTTCAATATTACTGATAAATGTTCAAGGCATGTAAATATAAATTTTCCAGCACATAATCATGCCAGCTTATATGATGTTACGAAGGTGGAGCCAGAGGTAAGAAGATACCTTTATAAAATTGGTGTCAATATAATATTTGAAGGAAGAGTTGTTGATGTTGAAAAAAAAGGCTCCAAAATTGAAGGGGTATATTTGCAGGATGGAACTTTTATAGATGGAGATGTATTTATTGAAACTACAGGTTCTACAGGCCCAATGGGAAACTGTGTGAGATACGGAAAGGGATGTTCCATGTGTATTTTAAGATGCCCATCTTTTGGACCAAGAATAAGTATAAGCCAAAGGGCAGGGGTAGAAGATATTTTAGGTATGCGCGGTGATGACAGTTATGGTGCTATGAGCGGGTCCTGCAAATTAAATAAGGATTCTCTTTCTCCTGAAATAAGAGAAAAGTTAAATAAAGATGGTGTTGTTGTTTTAAAAGTTCCTAAGGAAGATGTAAATATGGATAAATTAAAGATGAAGGTTTGTCAGCAATATGCACTTAAAGAGTTTGCAGAAAATGTGATACTTCTTGATACAGGCCATGCTAAGCTTATGACAAGTTACTATCCTCTTGAAAAGTTAAGAAAAATTCCCGGACTTGAAAATGCAAGATTTGAAGATCCTTATTCAGGAGGAAAAGCAAATTCTATTAGATATCTTTCTATGGCACCGAGAGATAATACAATGAAAGTTATAGGAATTGATAATTTATTTGTTGGAGGGGAAAAGGCAGGCTTATTTGTTGGGCATACGGAAGCAATAGTAACTGGAACACTAGCAGGTTTGAATGCAGTAAGATATGGGATAGGACTTAAAGGCGCAGAGCTTCCTGTTTCCCTTGCTGTTGGGGATATTATAAGCTATGAAAACAAGGCAAAGGAAACCAAGGATGGATTACGAAAGAGATACACTTTTGCAGGTGCAGGCTATTTTGAAAGAATGAAGGAGCTTGGACTTTATACTGCTGATCCTGAGGCAATTCAAAAGAAGGTTGAACTTTTAGGGCTNNGGGGGCGGTCTTGACCGTCCCACCCTCCCAAATTTAGATCATCCTACAAATGCCACAGAATGAAATTGTTACTGGGCGTTGGCACCGTTCCCTACTATTTTATTAATTTTAAGAGCTTCTATTTACTTACATAGTTTATATAAATGTGTATTTGGTTAAAATATTTACAATTATAATTAAATATAGTACTATAGTTTAAGAATCACTTAATGCAGAGAAAAATAATTTATAATGGGTAGGGGATGAAAATATGAAGGAATATAATCTTTCTACTTCTGAAGAAAATTTAGATATTCAGAAAATTCAGGAAGGTTACTTAAATGGATTTCACCTCAAAAAGAAAGAAGTAGGATACAAAGGCTGTGTGGTTACATTTGGAGGTTCAGAAGGAAGTTCAAATTATAATATGGCAAAAATGATAGCCAATAATGGGTATGAAGTGCTTGCATTATATTTTTTCGGACAAGAAAATCAACCAAAGCAATTAAGCAGAATACCCATTGAATTTTTCAACAATGCAATTGTATACATAAAAAAACATATCTCTTCATTGCATCCATTGAGTATAATTGGAGCATCAAAGGGAGCAGAATTAACATTACTTTTGGCGGAAAACTATAGTGAAATAGATAATTTAATTTTGATTGCACCGTCAGCATATAGGTTTCAAGGATTAGATATGAGAAATTGTACCCCATCATGGGCATACAATAACGAGGATTTACCATATATTAGTTTTAACAATGTATCTGCTTTTGAGAGAATGAAGTTATGTTTAGAATATTCATTTTTGCTGCCAATAAAACTAAGATCGTATTATGATTCAGCAATAAAAAATGCTGTTAATGCTGAAGATGCAAGGATTAAAATAGAAAGATTCAAAGGTAATATATTAATTCTCTTAGGAGAAGATGATGGTATGTGGGACTCTTACAGTATGGCAAACAAAATAAAGGAGGCTAAACCTGATAACATAGAGATTGTGGTTTATCAAAATGTAGGACATGCTTTTGGAGTAGGTAGAATATCAGGAGGATATTTTATGGGGGGACAGAATGAATTAAACAAAATAGCATTGACTAAAAGTTATGAAAAAATATTGGATTACTTACAAATCTGGTATACGAAAGAAGAATTGCCCACATTAATTAGAGATTAAGGCAAACCAATCTTTCTGTTGAAATAAATTAAAAAATATATTCATAAGTATTAAAGTGCCAGCCATCTGGAAAGAACTTGCCACATGGCTGGCACTTATGCAGAAGTAGCCTTTTTTTGGAGGTTTCGCTGGCACTTATGCAAGGGACTGATCTTCATAAGAGGTCCTATATTTTTTAACATATTCTTCGAAATTCCAGTTCTTTATGAATTCTTGAGCACTGCGATAGCCGGATTTAAAAAGCTTTATACTTTTTTCATCAGAAATGTTAAATTCAACAGATTCAACGCCAACAGTAGGAATTAAAATTGTTCTTGCTAAATTTTCAGGTTTATCCCAAACAGTTTTATTATCCCCAGTCATAGTATCTGCAATATCAGCCATGAAAGATAGGGCATCAGTTCTGCCCCTGGATGTATAACTAATATCTGGGTTTTGAAATTTAAAACCTATAGTTGGCCATCTTGGAGTATCAGATACATCAAAAATAGTAATTGGGAAATTGCAGCATACGCCTCCATCTACAATGTAGGAAGTGCTACCGTTAGCGGTTAACTCTACAGGTTTAAAATAAAAGGGTATGCTTATACTCATTCTAACAGCCAATGCCACTGAAAATTCATTAGGGTCAATGCCATAATCCCTTAAATCATCTGGCAATATGAGCATTCTTTTTTGTGTGATATCTGCTGCAACAATTTTAAGACGGCTTTCACCGTTTTCCATAAGATCTTTAAATTTATATACACCCTTTTCAGCTAAAACCTTGCCCATACCCTCTTCAAATTTGTCTCCTGAATACATACCTTTTTCTTTTAAAAAACCAAGGGCTTTTCCTATAACAGGTACTTTTTGAATGGAATCTTTATCCAAAAAATCTGAATACTTTGTGTTTATAGTTAATCTTTTTAAATCTTTAGCAGTATATCCTGCAGCTATTAGTGCAGCAATTATTGCCCCAACAGATGTACCTGCAACTCTTTGCCATTCAAAGCAGCTACAAGATTCACAATAGCTTAGTGCTCCTACAATGCCTATACCTTTTATTCCGCCGCCTTCAAAAACTGCATCTGCTTTCATCATTAACACCCCTTGTATTATAGTTTAGTAGTCAATTTAAAGCCGATTTCCAGTAACTAAAATGACTACTAAAGAAAAGAGATTACTGAAAATTACATAAACAGGATGGCACTGGCCTTATATATTTAAAGAAAATATCATTTTAATTATATACAAAATATCGCACTTATTAAACTCTAAAAAGCATATATATATTAATAAAATGTAAATTAATTTGGATTATAAAAATACTAACTATTGTTTTAATTAAAATGCCTCATAATTAAAGGATTGAGGAGTAGTAAGCAATTTATCAAGTGCTTTTTCAAGGAAAACACCATCCCTTATGGGGTACCCGTGAGCCATAGTTATTTTGATGCAGTAGGAAACAAATTTAGCAGCTATATCCATGGAAGCAGGGATACTATAGCCATTTAAAAGGCTTCCAGTTAAAACGCTTGTAAATATATCTCCTGTACCTGGATAATTCACTTCAACTTTTTTGTAAGATGTCTTCCAAAAGGAATTTGTTTTTTTATCGTAAGCAGCAACCCATCCGATTTTTTTATTTGTTCTATCTGCAATACTGGTTATAATAACATTTGAAGGGCCTAAAAGAGAAAGTTTACTCAGATATTCTTTTGCATTTTCAATGGTTAACTTTCCTTCTTTATAGTTTTCGCCAGTTAATATGCAGGCTTCTGTAGGGTTAGGTGTTATTATATCTGCATATTCAATAAGTTTCTCCATTTCTTTTACCATATTATTATCTATAGAAGAATAAAGCTTTCCATCATCCCCTAAAACAGGATCTATAACAACAAGCTGGTTATCCTCTTTGAAATATTTTATAAAATCAGAGATTATTTCAGCTTGCTTAGGAGAACCTAAAAAACCAGTATATATACAGTCAAAATGAAGGTTTAAACTTTTCCAGTGATTTATATAATCAGTTAAATAACTGGTTAAATCAATAAATTTATAATTTTCAAATTCACCTGTATGGGTGGATAAGACTGCAGTAGGAACAGGGCATACTTGAATTCCCATAGTAGAAAGAATTGGTATTACAACTGTTAATGAGCATTTGCCAAATCCAGATAAATCATGTACTGCAGCTGCTCGCATTATAGGTTTAATCAATAGATCATCTCCTCTTAAGTAGTAATAAAACTATATAATATATAATAACATACCTAACTATGCCTGTTAATAATAAAAAGATTATCAAACCTGCAATTCGTAATTTGGATTTAATCCTAAAAACATCTAAATGCTCACCTTATATTCATTTCATATATTTTTCTTATCTCCGCTGTAATTTGTTCACTAATAATTTGCATTTTATTATAATTCAAACGCTTGACTATTAGATTTTTATGAATAATAATTCACATTATGACCGTTATGAATGATGATTCATAAAAACTCAAATTATAGAGAGGTAATGTGATATGCCCAAGGTAATAAATGATGTAGAAAAAAATATATTCAATTCAGCGATGAATTTGTTCGGCAATTTGGGGTATGATGCCGTTGATATGAAAATGATAGCTAGTGGAGCTGGCATAGCTGTTGGTACACTTTACAATTACTACCCAAATAAAATGCAGCTTTATTTGAGTGTGTTGGAATTTAGCTGGGATGATACGTTGAAAAAAATTGATAAAAGCAAGAAATCAGATATATCTCCGGAGTTAAGGATCAGAAAATACTTGGAGGTGTTGTATGATGACATTGAAGGAAGAAGAGGGCTTGGAAGTGAAATAGCGAAAGAAAAAAATATTGATATAATCAAAGAGCCTAAAACTACATCATTTAGAGCTACCATAGTAAACGAGCTTGTGCAGCAAATAAATTTAATAAAAGATGTCAATTGCAATCTCTCAGAAAAGGAAAAGGTAAAACTTATTGAAGTTTTAATTGGATCAATTCCTTATATGATTAGATCATATCCAAAGGAAAGAAAAGATAATATAGACTTTCTTGCTCAAATTATATATAAATTTATAAAATAACAGCAATGATAGGAGTGTGAATATAATGAATGAAAAAGTAAAGAATGATGAAACAGCTGATAAAACAGCTGATGAAAGAGTTGATGAAGAAAGAGCGGAAAAAGCGCGTTTAATGGGAGAAGGCGATATTAAAAAAACACTACTTCACCTTTCCATACCAGCAATTATTGCTATGTTAATTAGTGCAATTTATAATTTAACGGATACAGCTTTTGTTGGAATGCTTCATAACACTGCTGCAATTGGTGCGGTATCTATAGCTTTTCCTATTTTCTTGGTAATTTCTGCATTAGGACAGGGGCTTGGGGTTGGATCTGCTTCATATATTTCAAGATGCCTTGGTGCTAAGAAACAAGAGGAAGCAAACAGAACAGCTTCCACAGCAGTTGGAACTGCTATTATAATAGGGATTGCGTGTGCAGTTTTTGGGCTTATATTTCTTGAAGACATTTTGAAGCTTATGGGGGCATCTCCAACAATAATGCCCTATGCAATGGCCTATAGTACACCATTGGTACTTTGTGCAATATTCAGTATAGTTAACATGACTTTAAACAATATAATTCGTGCAGAAGGAGCGTCAAGATACAGCATGTTTGCTATAACTATAGGTGCTGTATTAAATATTGGACTGGATCCTATTTTCATATTTCCACTTGGCTTGGGAGTAGGAGGTGCAGCAATTGCAACAATTATTGGGCAGGCAGTTTCAACAATATATCTATCGTTATACTTTATAAGGAAGAAAAATCTTGTAAAAGTTAGTCCTAAATATTTCACCCCTTCAAAGAGAATATATGGTCAGATTTTAAAAATAGGTATTCCATCATTTTGCATGGAGTTTTTAGCAAGCTTTTCAATAAGCCTTCTAAATTCTGCAGCTTCTGTATATGGAGATGCTGCTGTAGCTGCTACAGGTATAACTATAAGGCTTAATACCATTTTGTTATATGTATTAATTGGATATGGTCAGGGCTTCCAACCATTTGTAGGATATAATTATGGGGCTAAAAATTATGACAGAGTTAGGAAAGCAATAAAAATATCACTTATATGGACAACAGCATTTTCTATTATTGCAACAGTAGCATTTGATCTTGGGGCAGAGCCTCTAATTAGGTGCTTCAGTAAAGACCCTGACGTTATACATGCAGGTGTTGACTTCCTTATAGCTGTAGGAATTTTAAGACCGTTATTAGGTGTTCAGGTAATATATCTGACATTGTTCCAGGCATTGGGGAAGGGCAAACAAGCAGCAGCTTTGTCAATAGGAAGACAGGGTGTCTTTCTAATATTTGCTGTATTGACACTACCAAGCTTTTTCATAAAGCATATAGATTCATTAACTGGATTTACAAAAATACTTCCATATGAACTTAAACCAGGATTATATGGAGTCTTTTACTCACAGTTTTTAGCAGATGCATTAGGATTAATTCTTACAATAGTTTTTGCTGTACTTTTGAAAAAGGAATATTCAAAAAAGGTACCTCAGCAGAGTTCTGAAAGTGCATCAAATTAGCTGTTTTTCTATTAAATTGAATGAATGAATCCTTCATATCAAATAGATAGTGCAAATAATAAAAAGTAATGATGCCAATTGTTGAAAGACGGTTGGCATCATTTGTTTTTTTAATATCTCAATTTTCATATACTCCTGTGGTGCTAAATACTGTTGAGCCAAGAAATATTTCAAAATTATAACTTATAGGAGCCGCTTGTGTTATAGCTTACTTTACATAATTTTGCCTAATAACCTCATTGTTTTGGCTGTTTGGTATAATAGTATCTCTAATGTAACTGCCAGGTTGTGTTGTGATAAATGGTTTATTCGAGGCCTCATACTCGTCTCTAAGCGTCGCCTCAAATTCAGCAAGGGTTTTATTTTTGATATTGTTGTAGACCATTCCTTTGTTCTTATCTGGAATATAGATTGAAGAGCCTAAATCAGAGTTGATCTTATCAATAACTGCTTGATAAGGTGCAAGGAGATCGTCTATGTTTTTCTCAGATTGAGCATGTGCAGGTAATAAGCACAAACCAAGCATTAACACAAAAGATATAGCTATAGTTATAATTCTCTTCATAATAACACCTCCAAATTGTAGCACTTGCATTTTTTACATTTTATGCAAGCAACTCAGCTGTATTAAGCCAAACAATGCTGTGTAATGCGGTTATATGCGAGAGCCTTTTAATTATCTTGAAATCTTATGAGCTTATCTGGTGACCTTATATGCAGGATAGTCATATATTTCATTTCATCTCCTTTCGGTTTTCTTATGTTTATCAGAGGGCTTCAAATTGTCCTCAAAAATATTAGACTGTAAAAGTGTTCCAAATGTTTCATGTTTCTGTCATATAAATAACCCCCAAAAGGTGATACAAGATATGGCACTAATTGTATATTATTATATTTCCTTTTTTGTACGTTTTTATTTTTTCGTTTACAAATTATGGAACAAGTGATAAAATAAAACTATCAGGTACGGGCATATGACCCATCTTTATAGGGTTTTGGGGGAAAAAATATGTACTCTAATTCTGACTCAGCAATGTAAGGGGACAACAAAATTCAGCTATAATATAATAATGGAGGGATGATATCATGAATATTAAGTGGATTGGGAAGCTTCAGGGGGAAAAACTACCGAGCGCATCGCTACCGTCTACATGCTCTGCTTTACCGGAAGTTAAGAGTAAGTCCGCTCTCTTACTGATTCCGATACTCGCTTTTTTCTTTCTAATTGTTTACATGAAGTACTACATGACTGGTCTTTCTATAACGCTTAGATATGTTAATATTGGCTTCTTACTAGCAATTGTTACTTTACCATTGCATGAGTTAATTCATGCAATAGCATATCCTTGGAACTCAGAAATTGTTATGTACTATACTATGGCTGGATTAGGTACCTCATGTACTAGACCAGTTTCAAAAAAAAGGTTCATTGCAATTGATATTTTACCTATGTTCATCCTTGGAGTAATACCTTTATTCATCTTGATTTTCATACCGAAGGAAAATACTATCCTTAATTCAATTTTGTTTGGGTTTTCTTTTATTCATCTTGGTGGTGGGTATTCTGATGTCCAAAATATCATTAATGTTCTTAAGGTGCCATCGGGTTCAACGATTCAGATTTCTGGGAGTAGAATATATTGGTACTGAGTCTATATGCTATGCCATAAATAGTGTAACTGTGACTTTGTAAGAATCTGCGTTTATGCCGCGAAAGTTCCTTGATGATAAGGGACGATATGTTAACTTATTGTATTAGACACCAGTCATACTCTAGAGTGTTCATTTTAACGGAAAAGTCCGTATTATTTAGTTACTATTGTACCGATACATCCAATATCTATACGTAACTGAATTTTAGTTCAAAGATTGCTTCAGCCAATGCAATTATGGACGTATTCCCTTATTAAGCAGGAAGGCATTTGAAGGTGTATATATGAAAGGAGATCAACTCCGAGGTAATTATAATGCTATAAAAAAAGAAAAACTCCTAAATCAGCATTAAGCTTCTTTAAGAGTTTTTTTTCTGGTGCCGGTGGTGGGACTCGAACCCACATGTCTTTGAGGACAACGGATTTTGAGTCCGTCTCGTCTGCCAATTCCAACACACCGGCAAGAACAACTTTCATTTTAACATAGGAATATTAATAAATCAATAATTTTATTTATCAGCTATTTGATATTTTTAGCTCTGTTTGGTTTTGGCTTTGGTTTGCCAATTGGCGGAGCATTTTTTTTCACCTTATATATCCTTCGCAGATCAAAATAAAGAAACATAAGATAATAAAGAATAACCATAGATATTATTTCAAATAAGAGGTGAGTTCCATAATATTTGGGAATAATAAATGGAATTACAATAACTATAATCAAAAGTATAAGTACTATATTTCTATTGAGATTAAATTTTAATGCATAATTTCTTGTATAGAAATATAGAGAATATGTGCCTATTGCCGTTAATAATACCACTAATAGTTGTTGCCAAAAAGACATAGTATATCCCCCTTTTTTTATATAATGCTTTACATTACTCTTTTTTATTATAACTGCTTATCTCTTTTTTTTCCACATAAAATTATTTTGAATTTAATTATCTTTAGCTTTCATTAATGAATACAAAACATCTTTATGTTAAAATACATATATGAAATAATATTAGTGGGGTGATATTATGCTCCGTTTTTTAGATTCAGGGGAATCCCATGGAAAGGAATTAACAGCTATAATTGATGGCTTTCCTTCAAACGTTCCTATAGATATAAATAACATTAACAAGGAAATTGAATACCGAATGATGGGATACGGCCGCGGCTTAAGGATGGGAATAGAAAAGGACTTTGTTGAAATTAAATCAGGAGTTCGAGGAGGGAAGACATTGGGAAGCCCAATTACTCTTAGCATACATAATTTAGATTATAAAAACTTTAGTGATGTTATGGATATGGGAAAAGAATATGATAATAAGATTATAGTCCCAAGGCCCGGCCATGCTGATTTAAATGGTGCATTAAAATATAATTTTAACGATATAAGAAATGTTATGGAAAGAGCAAGTGCAAGAGAAACTGCAATAAGAACTGCAGTTGGAGCATTTTGTATGGAACTTTTAAAAATTTTTGACGTCAAAATAGTAAATAGGACAATAAGTATTGGAAATATTTTTGATAATGATGAAGTTAATATGCAGGATGATAGGGTTTTAAAAAAAATAATGAGTTCAAATGTATTTTGTTATGACAATGAAAAAGAAAAGGATATGATTAATGCTATTGATGATGCAAAGCAAAATGGAGATACATTAGGAGGATGCTGCCAAATTAGTGCTTTTAATATTCCAGTAGGACTTGGAAGTTATTCTTTTTATGACAGGAGGGCAGATTATAGAATTGGCGGTGCTTTAATGTCCGTTCAAGGTGTTAAGTCCGTAGAATTTGGAGAAGGAATTTCAGCATCAAAATCAAAAGGAAGCATGATGGATGATGAAATATCAATTAAAAATGGTATCTATAATAGGCTAACCAATAATGCTGGAGGCATTGAAGGCGGCATTACAAATGGAATGCCAATAGTTGCTAAAGTCTACATGAAACCCATACCAACGATAAAAAAAGAAATACAAACTGTAGATTTATATGGAAATAAGGTAAAGGATAGATATGAGCGTTCAGATACCTGTGCTGTCCCTGCACTAGGAGTGATATGCAAAAATGTTATGTCTTATGAATTATGCAGACTTTTTCTTGAAAAATTTTCAGGAGACTGCCTTGAGGATATAAAAGTATCCTATGATAATTATTTAAGGCGGGTAAAAAGAAACTGATGGAGGAAAGAAAACTTATTGAAAGGTGCAGGAAAAATGACAGGGATGCATTTGAAACACTTATTTTAAGTTATGAAAAAAAGATATATAATTTATGTTTTTATATGGTTAAAAATAAGGAAGATGCTTTTGATTTAACTCAGGAGACAGCAATTAAAATTTATAAATCTATTTCAAAGTTTAAGGGTGACAGCAAATTTTCAACATGGGTTTATAGAATTGCCTATAATACATGTCTTGATTTTATTAAAAGAAAAAAAGATGAATTGCCTTATGATGATATGATTGTAAATGAAAACAATATTAATTATAGAATGGATAATGTTATTGAATCAAAAGAAACTAAGGCGATTATAAAAAAGTGCATTATGCAGCTTAATAGTGATTATAGAACAGTTATTATATTAAGAGATATAAGCGGCCTTTCCTACAAGGAAATTTCGGATATCCTTCAAATTGAGATTGGCACTGTTAAATCAAGGATTAATCGAGCAAGGCAGGCTCTTAAAAATGAACTTATAAAAAATGGAATTGCAAGGGGGTGCTAGAATGGGAGAAAAAGAGTATATTGATAAAATGTTTAGCGTAGATGATTTTGAAAAAAATGAAGAAGAAATAGAAGGAGGACTCTTAGATAATTTAATTGAAGAAGTACCTGAAAGTCTCCATGAAAGCATCATGAAGAAAATTGATAAGCATAAAAATAGACTTAATTTTAAAATATATGGACCTATTGCAGCTGCTGCATGTATTATAATTGCTATATCATTTCAAAATAAAGTTTTTGTTAAAAGTACAAAAATAGAATCTAAAGATGAAGCTAAAAGTGAAAGGAAATTAGCATCAAGTGGAAGTACTCCTGAAGAAAAAAATACTGCCAAGGTATATGACAATGGAATGAAAACGGAGGATACTAATGCAAAAGAAGCGCCTTCCACCGAATTGGCTAAGAATATGAGCAATGTAGAAAAATCGAAGCTGTCAGGCTTTGAATTTAATGGATCTAATGAGGGTAAAAATCCAGTTGAAACCCGAGGTGTAACTAAATCTAATGAGGATAAAGACCAAGCTGAAGCTCAAAGTTTAGCTAAATCTAATGAGGATAAAAGCCAAGCTGAAACTCGAGATTCAACTAAATCTAATGAGGATAAAAGCCAAGCTGAAACTCAAGATATAGCTAAATCAAATGAAGATAAAAGCCAAGCTAAAACTCAAAGTATAGCTAAATCTAATGATGATGTAAATCAAGTTAAAGCTCGAAGTTTAACTAAATCAAATAGTATCGCATATAATTTCGAAATAAAGCTCAGTAATGAAAAAAATAAAGATATTATAGAGTTTATTGAAAAAAACGGTGAAAAGCTTGATGAGAATTTTTATAAACTAAGTGTAAATAATTTTAATGTTCTAGATGAAATGCTTAAAAAGCAAGGAATTGAAAAAATTACTTCCTGCGAAAATATTGAGAAAGAAGTAATAATAAAAATTAATTTAAAGGAGTAAAGAAAATTTCTTTACTCCACTTTTACATATGCGGAATTATTTTATATAATATAGTTAATTGATATTAAGGAGAGATTTAAATTGGGTGAGAAATTAGTTATTATTGATGGAAATAGTTTACTTAATAGAGCTTTTTATGCTTTGCCTCCAATGACAAATTCAAAGGGACAGCCTACAGGTGCAATATATGGCTTTACGACAATGCTTTTTAAAATTTTTAATGAAATAAAACCTAATTACATAGGGGCTGCTTTTGATAGAAAAGCACCAACTTTTAGACATATTGCATATAAAGATTATAAAGCAGGAAGAAAAAAAATGCCTGATGAATTAGGAGCACAGTTTGAGCCTGTAAAAGAGCTGCTAAGGGCATTTAATATAGGAATTTATGAGATTGATGGCTATGAAGCAGATGATATAATAGGAACTATTGCTAAAAGATATGAAAGCCCTGAACTTGAAGTTGTTATATTTACAGGGGATAGGGATGCTCTTCAGCTTGTATCTCCGTACACTAAAGTTATGATAACTAAAAAGGGTATAACAGAAACAGAAACATATGATTTGAATTATCTTAAGGGAAAATACAATTTAAAACCTAAAGGAATAATTGATCTCAAGGGACTAATGGGTGATTCTTCTGACAATATTCCTGGAGTTCCAGGCGTAGGTGAAAAAACTGCATTAAAGCTTTTATCACAATTTGGAACCCTTGAGAATGTTTTTGAAAACATCGATAATATAAGTGGAAAGAAGTTAAATGAAAACTTAAGAGAAAATAAGGAAACTGCATATTTTAGTAAAAAACTTGCAACTATAAATGTAAATGTGCCTATTGAAACTGATCTGTCCAATATGAGAATAAAAGATTATGATTATATAAAGATCAGAAATTTATTTGAGGATTATGAATTTAAAAGTTTAATAAATAAAATCCCTGTTAAAGATGAAAAAATTCATTTTAATATGCCTCAAATTCAAAACTTTAATGAGAATAGTAATTTAATTGAAACAATAACTAGCAATGGAATTTTTAATTTTATTATTAATGAAAGTGGAATGATTTTCGATGGAGGCATTTTAGTTCAGCCATCTCAAATTGAATATTTTAAAGAAATTTTCGAATCTGATTCAATTGTAAAAAACACTTATGATGGCAAGTATGCCTATAATCTTTTAAGGGGGGAAGGTATTGAACTTAAAAATCTTAATTTTGATGGGGAAATTGCTTCTTATTTATTAAATCCATCAGAATCTAAATATGATATGCTAAACCTCTTAAATCAATATAGTGGCATTAACACTTCAGGTATTGATGCTGATGATAAAAATGGAATAGCTGCTCTTTATGTACAAAAGTTGGATGACATAAAAAGAAATATGTTAACTGAAATAAATAAGCATGGCATGAATGAGCTATTTGAGAAGATTGAAATGCCTCTTATTGAAGTTTTATCCAGTATGGAATGTTTAGGCTTTAAAGTTGATGCACAAATTTTACATGATATCGGATTTGAGCTTAGTGAAGAAATTGATAAGCTAACAGGAGAAATATATGATATTGCAGGAAGTGAGTTTAATATAAATTCACCAAAGCAGCTTGGGGTCATATTATTTGAAAAATTAAATCTTCCTGTAATTAAAAAAACAAAAACTGGCTATTCTACGGATGCTGAAGTTTTAGAAGAGCTTTCAGATAAGCATGAAATAGTAGATAAAATAATAAACTATAGGCAGCTAGTAAAATTGAAGTCTACCTATACGGATGGTCTTATATCATGCATAGGAAAGGATGGACGAATACACTCAAGTTTTAATCAAACTGTTACAGCAACAGGAAGAATTTCAAGTACTGAGCCAAATCTTCAAAACATTCCTATAAAAATGGAACAGGGAAGACGTATAAGAAAGGCTTTTGTTCCTGAAAATGATGAATATGTAATTATATCAGGCGACTATTCCCAAATTGAGCTAAGGGTTTTAGCTCATATATCGCAGGATAAAAGTCTTATAAATTCATTTGTTAATAATGAGGATATTCATAGAAGGACTGCTTCTGAGGTTTTTGGTATCCCAATGGATGAGGTAACACCACTACAAAGGAGCAGAGCTAAGGCTGTAAATTTTGGAATAATTTATGGCCAAAGTGATTATGGTCTTTCAAAAGAACTTAAAATAAGCAGAAAAGAAGCAAAATCTTATATTGATAATTATTTCAAGAGGTATAGTGGTGTTAAGGATTATCTTGATTCTGCTATTTTAGATGCCAAGGATAAAGGTTATGTTACAACACTTATGAATAGAATTAGATATATTCCAGAAATAAATTCTACCAACAAAAATGTTAAAAAATTTGGTGAAAGACTAGCAATGAATACACCTATACAGGGGAGTGCAGCAGATATAATTAAAATTGCAATGGTAAAAGTTTATTCAAGAATAAAGAAAGAAAAACTTAAATCAAGGCTTATTTTACAGGTTCATGATGAGCTTATAGTTGAAGCTTATAAAAACGAAATTGATTATATGAAGCAACTGATTAAAAGTGAGATGGAGAACGCAGTTAAATTGAGTGTTCCTTTAGTAGTAGATATAAACGTGGGAAACAATTGGTATGAGGCAAAGTAGGTGATTAAATGATTGTAATTGGTCTTACTGGGGGAATTGCAAGTGGAAAAAGCTCTATATCAAATTATATTAAAACCAAAGACATAGTTGTTATTGATGCTGACTTAATTGCACGAGAGATAACTGAGGATCAAAAGATATTAAATAAGATTAATAAGGAATTTCAAGATTTTGATATATTAAGTAATTGTTGTAAGCTTGATAGGAAAAAGCTTGCTTCTATTGTGTTTAATGATAGGGAAAAGCTTAATAAATTAAACAGTATTACTCATCCTGAAATCAAAAAAAGAATAAAAAATCTTATTGATAGTTATAGAAAAAAAGGGGAAAAATATTGTGTCGTTGATGCTGCTCTTTTAATTGAAGATAATTATATGGAAATGGTGGATATTATTATGCTTGTATATGTAAATAAAGAAGTTCAAGTTCAAAGGCTTATTAAGCGAGATAATTTAACTACGGAAGAAGCATTAAATAGAATTAATTCACAGATGCCCTTTGAGGGGAAGAAAAATTATGCAGATTATATTATTGATAATAGCGGAAGCTATGAATATACAATAAATCAAGTGAATATAGTTTTAAATAATATAATACATACAGGGGGAAGGCATGAAGAAAAAAATTTTTAAACTCATAATTTTATTTATACTGATTTTAGTTGTGGCAAGTCATAAAAAGATATTAGGTGATTTATATCCGCAAAAATTTAAAAAAGAAGTACTTAAGTATTCAAGACAGTATAATATAGATGAAAATTTAGTATTTTCTATAATTGAAGTAGAAAGTGATTTTAACCCTAATGCAAAATCCCATAAAAACGCATTGGGTCTTATGCAGATCACTCCGGAAACAGGCAGATATATTGCGGGACTTCTAAATGAGAAGGATTTTACTGAGGAAAAGCTTTTTAACCCAGAGATTAATATAAAATATGGATGCTTTTATATTTCAAAATTATATAAGACTTTTGATGGAGATACGGATTGTATGCTTGCAGCATATAATGGTGGGGAAGGAAACGTTAGAAAGTGGTTGAAATTAGCAAATAATAACAAACTTGATATAGATAATATTCCTTTTGTTGAAACTAAGATTTATATTAAACGAGTAAAGTTTATATATAAAATATACAACTACATTTATGAAAAATAAAAATTATTGACAAGGTAAAATAAATTTGATATCATCTATTATGTCAATAGAAAATGACATAATAAGTCAATATGCAGGAGTGGCGGAATAGGCAGACGCGCACGTTTGAGGGGCGTGTGGGTATCCCATGCGGGTTCAAGTCCCGCCTTCTGCACCAGAAGATTAGGTCAAAATAGATGCAGGACTGAAAAGCCCAGTGTTTATGCGGCCTTACGAGGGCTTTGAATGAAAAATTCAAAGCCCTCGTTTTTCATATATACATCCTGCTTTTTAACAAGAAAGTTGGGTGTTTTTCATTTTTGACCGGAATAGTCCGGTAAACTTTATGATTAATCCTACCCGCCTTTTGCCAGTAACAAAAACCTTTCATACAATGTAAGTGTTTTTTAGTACCTTGTTTCGTTATAATAATATTGAAAGCAAAGGAGGTATTTTCTATGAAACAGGCAATTCTGGAGATTGAATCTCTGCGAAAATATTATGGCAGACATGAAAACCAGACAAAGGCACTGGATGGCATCTCTTTCAAGGTGCTGCCCGGTGAATTTCTTGGCATTATGGGTGCCAGCGGATCGGGAAAGTCCACACTGCTCAACTGCATTGCTACGGTCACTCGCCCCACAGATGGACACATTTTGATGGGAGGTGTGGAGGTTGGTGCGCTAAAAGGCAGTAAGCTGGCAGATTACAGGGGGAAAGAAATCGGATACTTGTTTCAAAACTTTGAATTGTTGGACAACTTAACGGGTCAGGAGAATATTCTTTTACCCATTGGCATCCATGGAGTGACTGAAAAAGAGGGAAATAAGCGTCTGAGGGAGTTAGCGGAATATTTCGAAATCACCGACGTAATGAATAAATTTCCCTCTCAAATGTCTGGCGGCCAAAAACAGCGTGTGGCAACAGCCCGGGCTCTTATTCTTAGTCCCCAAATTATCCTTGCAGACGAGCCTACCGGCGCACTGGATTCTAAAAACGCTCGTATGCTGATGGAAAAGTTGGCTGGTCTTAACCGCATGCAGCAGTCCACTATTCTAATGGTTACCCATGATTCCAACGCTGCCAGTTTCTGCAGCCGGATTCTCTTTATACAGGACGGTGTTATTTTCCATGAGTTGCGCCGAAAAGTACCGAATGAGACACAGCAGCTGTTTTATGAACGTATTCTTGCAGTCATAGCACAATTGGGGGGAGGAAGTGCAAATGTTCTTTGATCTTGTACGCCGCAATAGCAAGCGGAACCGACGGGAAAATGGGCTTTTCTTTTCATCGCTTTTGGCGGCTATTGTGGCCTTTTACATTATCCTCTCGCTGCCGAATCAGGCGGTTATGGGATTTCTTAAAGAGATGGAGAGTGGTGCTGTGGATAGACTTTTGAGCCTAATCCCAGCCTTCTATGCGGTAACATTGTTCATGCTCTTTTTTCTCATTTATTTTGCAAGCAGATACCAACTGGAGCGCCGAAGCCATGAGTTGGGAATGTACTTGATGATGGGCATGCGCCGTTCCAAATTGTTTTTTATGCTTCTGGCAGAAGATTTGTGGAGCAGCCTTGTATCAATTTTTGTCGGCATCCCGGTGGCGGTACTGTTTTCGGAGGTTATCAGCCTTGTTACAGCGCGGGTGGTGGGCATTGGTATTTTGGGACAGCAGTCCACCTTTTCTCTCTCAGCTGTTCTTTGGACGATGGCGGGTTTTTTGCTTATTAAACTAGCTGCGTTTCTTCTGCTCAGCGGAAAATTTGCTTCCACAGAGATTGGTACTTTGCTTTCCGCGACCCCAGAAGGAGCAAAGAAGCAGCGACCAGCGATGCTTTATCGAATTGCATTGGTCATCGGTGCATTGCTTTTGGTGACAGCATATATACTGGCAATCAGTGGTGAAGCGTGGTATTCGCTGGCTGCTATGGGAATGACTTTGTCAATGGGCATTGCTGGAACTTTGTTGCTGTTTTTCGGTTTGCGAACGGTGCTGGACACTTTGGCAAAACGTCAAACGGGCAAATCCGGGTTGGGCGTGTTCACGTTCCGACAGCTGCAGGAGAATGTAATTGGTCAACCGATTTCCCTGGCTGTCAGCTCTCTTTTAATTCTGGGGGCGCTGTGCTGCTTTGGCTATGGTGTTTCTATGACACTGTATTATGGTAGTGATGACACCCACACGTTGGATTATACTTTTCAAGATGCAGAGAATCCTCTGGTGATTCCTGAAAAACTGAAAAATTTAGGATTGGATGACTGCTTTGAATCCCTTTTTGATATGCGCATTGGTCATATTCTTAGTGAAGATGATAATGAAGGAGAAATGCTTGGTATGAATGAGGTGCTGGCGCTGATAGAGCAGGAACCGGATTCTTCCGTGAAGTCTGATCTTTTGGGCGAGTACAATAATCTTAACAATCCTTACATCATTTCCCTTTCGGGATATAATCAGCTTTTGGCTGCGGCAGGCGAGCCGCCAATCATGCTAAACAACAATCAGGCGGCCATTTATGGCTATGCTGCCTTTACAAATAGAGAAAAAGCAGAACTAATAAACCGTGTGCTCTCGCAGAAGCCGGAAGTAGTAGTCAATGGCGAACGCTTACAGCTATCAGGCACCTTACAGACCAGAAATCCTGTAACTGATCGATCTATTACGCTTTACTTTGCCCTAATCGTTCCGGATGAGACCTTTGACCGATTGGCAGATAAATCGTATACCCATTATTGGAATGCAATATTATCTCACCAGTTCGTGCAGGAAAACAGCGGGCTAATGCAGGCCATTCAACAGGTAAATCAAAAGCTAGATACAACAGGTATCCACTATGAAAGCTATCTGCAGAGTATGGGACGTCAGCTTTTTTATCAGGTATCTTCCAGCTATCTCACGCTGTACCTTGCGGTTATTTTCCTTATCATAGCCAATACAGTCATTGGAATACAATTCTTAACACAGCAGCGCAAGACCGGACGACGTTACCAAACACTGGTGCGGCTTGGCAGCCATTATGAGGCACTCTGCCTTTCCGCAAAACACCAAATCCAGTGGTTGTTTGCTTTACCTGCGGTGGTTGCAGCAGTAGGAAGCCTGTTCGGCGTTCGGGCTTTATTCTCCGGATTTTTGTCGCCGGATATGGCGGAAAATATTCCAGGACTCTATCGCATCGCTTTTGTTATACTTTTTCTGCTTTGTATGGTAGAGTATGGGTATATGCTGGCCGTGACACGGGCCAGTTCAAAATATATTTTGACACAGATGGAAGCGAATCGTGAAGAATAAAGAAAGGAGTGAGCTGCCATTAAGAAAATTGTTATTGTAGAAGATGATCCATTTATGCGGGAGGAACTGTGTGAAATTTTTGAGAAGGATGGGTATCCGGTTGGTTACATTGCGGAATTTGACCATGTAGTGGATGAAATTATACAGGTGGCTCCCGGCCTTGTCTTACTTGACATTAATCTACCCGGAATCAGCGGCTTTGATATTTGCCGGGAGCTGAAGCGTAGAACAATGTTGCCTGTCTTGGTGCTGACCTCTCGTGATCAAATGAAAGACGAACTCCATGCGCTGCATTTGGGGGCGGACGAGTATTTGACGAAACCCTGTCGGAAAGAACGCCTGCTTGCCCGTGCCGCCAACCTGCTACGACGATATGAGGGGCGCAGCCAGTTGCGCCCCGGTATGGACTTTTTATTAGATAGCCAGACCTATACGTTGTATATTCATGATCAATCCATGGTGCTTCCACAGAATCAGGGCAGATTACTGGAGGTTTTTTTAGCTCATCCTGATGAGCTTGTAACAAAGGAAACACTTTGTATGGCACTATGGGGAACAACAGAGTATATTGATGAAAATGCTTTGCAGGTGAATTTGAGCCGGTTGAAAAAGACAATGAAAGAACTGGCAATGGCACAGCAGATCGAGACGGTGCGCGGTCTCGGCTACCGGCTGATAGCCAAGGAGAAGAAAGATGAAACATAATTTTCTACACGTCTTAAAAAAATATGTAGTCTGGTTATTGCTCTTAATAGGAGTCGATCTTCTATACGCTTTGGCGCTGTGGCTTTCAGAAAGCGAAGTGTTTCTACGACTTTGGCCTGTGCTTGCGCTCAGCTCGCTGTTGATATTTTTAATGGCACTATTCTTTGCCTGGCGTATGGACAGACAACGAGAAGCAGCTTTTCAGGAGTTTCTCAATCATCCAGATGAAATGACTGAAGCCCAAATGCTGCATCTTGTCAGCCGGCAGGATGGTGAGCTTGTTCGGCACGTTGGAACTTTGCTTCGGGAAAACGAGCAGGCTAAGCGAGATTTGATTACACAAATGAATGACTATGAGGAATATGTGGAATCTTGGGCACACGAGATTAAAACGCCGCTTTCTCTTTTGACCTTTCTTTTGGACAATCACAAAGATGAGTTGTCACCTGTTGTCTATCAACGACTCGACTATGCACGCTTGCAAATGCAGGGACTGGTTGAGCAAATGCTCTACTATGCAAGACTCAAGGGCAAGCAAAAGGATTACCTATTTGAATCGCTGTCCCTTACAAAATGCTGTGAGGAAGCGTTGGAGAATTTTCAACCTTTGCTCAAGGAAAAAGGCTTTCAAATCATAAAAGTATTGCCACCGCTTTTTGTTTTCTCTGACTACCGGGGGCTACTGTTTATCATAAACCAAATACTCAGTAATGCCATTAAATATACGAGGAGCACAGGAATACCGGAGCTGCATCTAACGGCAGCACAAAATGAGCAAGGGGTTATTCTTTGCATCCGGGACAATGGGATTGGCGTGCAGCCGTGGGACTTACCATTTTTGTTTGAAAAGGGCTTTACCGGTGATACCGGTAAAGACAGAAAAAAAGCAACTGGCATGGGGCTGTATCTCGCAAATGAAATGGCAAAGGATTTGAAGATTGAATTGGATATCCGTTCGAAGCCGCAAAAGGGCACTGAAATAATTATTCTTTTTCCGATTATCGATGCGTAGAGCAAAGTATAAGATTAACAACTCCGCCTTGCCCAAAACTATATCTCGAAACACCAAGAGATATTTTACGGTATTGAAAAATACGATATTGGGCATTGTTCGACTTGGTATACACATAAGGGTAGATGACAATAAAATGTAAAAATGGTTTATTATCCGTGATAGAAAGACATGCATCTAAATTGAGCAAATGGCACAATAAAGCTATCTAAATTATACAGGTAGCTTTTTTTATGCCTTTATCTATAATTCAATGCTAATCAATTTAAATTGTTTTCAAGGGAGGAATTTATAAATTTTTATAGAATAGATATACTAAATATGAAATTGTTGAGGTGAAATAATGTTACCAATGAGGTGAAACAATGTTACCAATAGATTTTAATATAAATGGATATAATGTAAAAAACATAGAGAGTAATGATTTAAAAAAAGTTTTATGCTGTATAAATAATTCAAATGATAGTGATGACTTGATAGGCGAATATGAAACTTTTACAATAGAAGATATAGAGCTTAGATATGCAGAGACTCTTATTAACTCTTTAGAATTTTTTTGCGGGATATTTTATAATTGTGATATTGTAGGAATCATGAAGGGTAGGATTGAAACTAAGGGAATAAATGGCGAAGTTTGGTTAATATCCTATTTTCTTTTAAATCAATATCGAAAAGAAGGAATTGAATCACAAATACTAAATAAGTTTGAGACATATGCAAGAGAAAAGTTCAATATCAATAATTTTAATGTCATAGTAATGCAAAAGAATCAAAAAGTTCAAGATTTTTGGATCGAAAATGGTTATAAAATAAAAAGAGTTACAAGAGGTAATATATGTAATGATAAGATGGAAATATCAATATATGAAAAAAGTATAAAATAATCTAAGCTGTCAAATATATATAAAATTTGTATTAAATTATTACTTGATTTTTTTTGCCCATTTTATCTATAATATATAGTGAAAGTATAAAGATGCCGAATCCTTTTTAGGTACGGAGGAACCGTCTTGGGGTGAATTTGACATTCGTTCAGTAGGGATTCCTTCTCCCGAACCCGTCAGCTAACTTCGGAGGCAGGAAGGGGACATAATATGAAAAAAACACTAAAATTATCACTTATTGCTGGTTGCGCTTTTGCGCTATGCTTAACACTTCACACTGGAAGTGTAAATTCACAGCCAAAGACTGTTAGAGGCAGCAGTACTAAAGCACCTGAGAAGGTCGTATATAAGAAACCTGCAACAGTAAATAAAACTGCACAGCAAACTGCTGCATCGCCAGAAAAAAAAAGCTGCTGCTGTAAAACCAAATACTT
>DHEX01000025.1:37005-38818 GCA_002400085.1 Clostridiaceae bacterium UBA4839
AAAAAGAGTAGCACAAACAAACAAAGCTACTCCTGCAAGAACAGTAGCACAAACAAGCAAAGCTGCTCCTACAAGAACAGTAGCACAAACATATAAAGTTGCGTCTACAAGAACAGTAGCACCACAAACTTGTAAAGCTGCTCCTGCAAAGCATCAAAATAAGTCTAAATCATCTTCTCAAGTTACTTCAAGAGGATCAAGTACAACTTCGAGTACAAGAGGTTCTCAAAACGTAGTTAATTATGCTGAGAAATTTATAGGTAATAGGTATGTGTTTGGTGGTATGTCGCCTAGTGGATTTGACTGTTCCGGATTTACATCATATGTATATAAATCATTTGGCATTAATTTGCCAAGAACAGCAAGTGGCCAAGCTGGAGTTGGTCAACCAGTTTCAGAGAGCAATTTAGCTCCTGGGGATCTTGTACTCTTTGAAACTTATGAAAAAGGCATATCCCATGTTGGTATATATGTAGGAAATAGACAGTTTATTGATGCATCAAATAAGGGTGTAGGTTTTTCAAATTTAGGAGATAACTATTATAGGACAAGGTATAGAGGAGCTAGAAGGATACTAAATTAAGAGTGCAAGTTTATATCTGAACTAATCGAGACGGAAGCAAGTATTTAATTTGCTTCCGTCTTTGTTTAATTCTAAAATAAATTTAAGGCGTGATTTTATGGCAACTAAGGTGTACAAGGAAGAATGTATCGGCTGCAATCGATGTGAGGATGTTTGCCCTGTGGTGCGATTAAGTTTTAGTATGGTGATAGCCATTAATTGTAATGACAAGATGGAAATATCAATATATGAAATAACTATAAAATAATCTAAGCTATTAAATATATATGAATTTTGTGTTAAAAATATTACTTGATTTTTTTCTCATTTTATTTATAATAAAAGTATAAAGATTGCCGAATCCTTTTTAGGTACGGAGGAACCATGTTGGGGTGAATCTGACATTTGTCAGTAGGGATTCCTTCTCCCGAACCCGTCAGCTAACTTCGGAGGCAGGAAGGGGATAATATATGAAAAAATCATTAAAATTGTCACTTATTATTAACTTTACTTTTATGCTATGTTTAACATTTCACACTGTAAATGTAAATGCACAGCAAAAAATTATGGGGGACAGCAGTATTAAACCACCTGAAAAGGTTATATATAAGAAACCTGTAACAGTGCATAAAGCTGTACAGCAAACTGCCGTATCGACAGAAAAAAAAGTTGCTGCTGTAAAACAAAAACCAAATACTTCTGCAAAGCCAAATACTTCTGCAAAATCAAGTGCTTCTACAAAAACAGCAGCACAAAAAAGTAAAGCTGCTCCTGCAAAACCTCAAAATAAGCCTAAATCATCCTATCAAGTTGCTTCAAGAGGTTCAAGTACAACTTCAGGTGCAGGGAATTCTCAAAAAATAGTTAATTATGCTAAGCAATTTATGGGTGTTAAGTATATGTATGGTGGTATGTCACCTAATGGATTTGATTGTTCCGGATTCACATCATATGTATATAAGGCATTTGGTATTAATTTGCCAAGAACGGCAAGTGGTCAAGCTGGTACTGGTATATCAGTTTCGAAAGACAATTTAGTTCCTGGGGATCTTGTGTTCTTTGAAACTTATACAAAAGGTATATCTCATGTTGGCATATATGTGGGAAATGGACAGTTCATTCATGCATCATCAAGTAAAGGTATATCTATTGCAAGTTTATCAGATAGCTATTATCGGCCAAGGCATAGAGGAGCAACGAGAATATTAAAATAAGAGTGCAAATTGCACTCTTATTTTTTTTAATCCTAAG
>DHEX01000044.1:0-4199 GCA_002400085.1 Clostridiaceae bacterium UBA4839
TAGCACTTATTCTTCCAATTATTTTACCATAATGTTCCATGTATAAAACCTGTTGAAATGGGGGTTAAGGCTAAGTGCCTTTAAAGTGGCTTTATAACTGATTTATTAATAATTTAATTTATAAAAAAAGCTTTATTGGAGTAAGTTTAAATATTTAATAAATTTGTAATCTTGTTTACAAGAAAAAATATTATAAAAATAAAGTAACATAAAAATGTAATATTAAGGTAGTAAATATCAGGGAAGAATTACGAAGGAATTGAAGAGATTTTAGAGGAAAAAATAAACAAAGACCTTTGATGTTACTCAAAGGTCTTTGTTGCTAAGTGAAATGTTACTTGTTTTATTTTTGTGACTTAGCAGATAAAATAATTAATCAATTATTTTGAATTGAAAAATTATATTTATTTTTTAACAAATAAAGTAATTAATTGAACTTTCACTTAGTTTAAATGAAATACTTTGTGCTATAATAAAGTAATAGATAATTTATTTAGCAGGGATAATAGAATATAGCGGGGTGAGCATATTGAAAGCAAATGTCAACGAAGTATGGGAATTGATAGATAACTTAACTTTAGAGGAGAAAAGAATAATATATAAAAAAATGGAACAGGAAATTAGTACTAAATTATTAGATATATTGGATAAGGTTAATGAACGTGCAGAAAAAGATCCTATTAGTTTGGAAGAGATTACAAAAGAAGTTGAAGATGTTAGAGGAAATCTCAATGAAGAAGATTAAAATTGTCATTGATACTAATATATTTGTTAGTGCTTTTTTAGGAAGTAAAAATGCGAGATTAGTTTTGAAAGAGGCAATAGAGGGTGATTTTTTACTAGTAATGTCAAAAGGACAATTAAGGGAGATAAAAGAGGTTTTATATAGACCCAAATTCAATAAATATATAACTCCTGCAGAAGTGGATGAATTAATATCGCTTTTATCCATAAAGGCAATAGTGCCAGTAATTTATGAAAAGATAATTGATTGTAGAGATCCAAAGGATAATATGATACTTGAAGAGGCGGTATATGGAAACGCACAGTATGTAATAACAGGTGATGATGATTTATTGGTTCTAAATCCGTATAAGTGGATAAAGATAGTTAATCTTAGAGATTTTATCAAAGAGATATATGACTTATAAAGATAGGGTGAGGTAGATCCATGAATTGTGTTTTTTGCAAGGCTAATTTAACAAAAGGAAGGGTAAATCATATTGTTGATTTGGGGGAAAGAATAATCATTATAAAAAATGTACCTGCCAATATCTGTGATCAATGCGGTGAATATTACTTGGATACTAAAACAGCCATAAAAATAGAATCTATAGTAGATGAAATAAAGAAAAATAAGGCAGAAGTATTTATTATAAATTATGATGAAATGGTAGCTTAATGGCTAAGATAAGAATTGAACTAAAATTAAACATGAGAAGCTATCATAAAAAATAAGAACCCACTGGTTTAAAGGCTATAAAGCCTAAGACTAGTGGGTTATTTTTATTTCCTTTCATCATTAGAACTTTATACTAAGGTATATGTGTAGAAAAGATAGATAACTATTAAACAATAATGTTGACAGTTTAAACATATATGTTTAAAATTTGAATTAGGTGGTGATGACATTGAGAATTGATGACCAAATCAAAATTCTATGCATCAAATCTGATTTGACAATATCTGAAATCGGCAGGCGGTTGAATAAAACACCGCAGGCCTTTAGTCAAAAAATAAAACGTGGGAACTTTACCATTGACGATCTTCAGGAAATTGCCATGGTAACCGGATGCAAACTTGAGTGTAATTTTGTTCTCCCTAATGGCGAGAAAATACAATTGAGTGAGGAGGAAAAGCTGTGATTGAATATATTGAAGGTGATATTTTTAGTAGCCCTGCACAGGTGATTGTTAATACCGTAAATACTGTAGGCGTAATGGGAAAAGGACTGGCTTTGGCTTTTAAACAAAGATACCCAGAAATGTTCGCTTGCTACCGTACTGCGTGTGAAAAAAGGCAGCTAAAAATTGGGAAGCTGATGCTCTGGTATGCACCTGACCATTGGATACTTCTTTTCCCAACAAAAGAACACTGGCGCAATCCATCCAAGTTGGAGTACATCGAAAATGGGCTTATCAAATTTGTAAACACTTATGCTGATAAGAATATCACATCCATTGCATTTCCGAGACTCGGATGTGGAAACGGCGAATTGAATTGGGACGACGTACGTCCGCTGATGGAAAGATACTTGAAGCCATTACCAATAGATATTTATATTTATCTTGGTTTAAAAAACAATGCGATACCTGAGCACAAAACACAGAAAGAAACAATGGAATGGCTGAAGTGCAATGCAAAGGATATGTCTTTCAATGGAGTGAAAGATGATATCATTTATAACAGTTCTATAACACCGTATACTTTTCATTGCAATGGAAAACAGTGGGATGTTCGTTGGGATAAGGGACTTTTATTTTTCTGCAAGGATGAAAAGATTGAGCATATGGTGGATGAAGAATCATTCTTTGAGATATGGGATGATATACGCAGCAAAAGTGTATTTAAAGCATCGCCCGATAATCAGTTACGCATTTTAGTTTATGCAATGCTGGAAGCTTTGGGGTACTTGTCTGAAATCAGACTTAGGGATAATAAATCTTCAGATATGGTGAATGGGTATCAATTCAACGAAGGTTCCGGGCGTTTGTTTTCATTAAAGGGGGATTCATGATGGAATATGCGGATATTATAAAGGATAATTGCGAAAATCATAGTCCTGTTGCGTGGTGGCCTAAATTTGCTTTCCATTATACGGATGTTACCAATGCGGTTAGTATTCTGAGCACCGGATTTTTATATAGCCGTGTTAATGCTGAAAAAATGAATCTTATGAAAAACGACAACGCAAGCCGTCAGGTAATCGATATGACGAAAACAGAGGCAGTTGCAAATGTAAGGTTTTACTTTAGACCATTGACCCCTACCCAATATTATAATGAAGGTTTTAAACATACTGCACTTAGATATGACAATGATGAAAATGCAAATGTACCGGTGCCAGTATTTTTCCTATTCGATATTGAAAAACTGCTGAACATACCTGAAATAAAATTTTCGAAATTTGCTCAATCTGGCTATGGATCTTCCCTGTGCAGTGGGATAAAAGATTTTCAAAAACTTGATTTTGATAAAATTTATAGCAACGGTTATGTGGAAGAACATGAACAAATAAAATATCGACATGCCGAGTTACTCTATCCGAACGCTTTTGCAATTGATAACTGCCTTAGGGCAATCCTTTGCCGAAACAATATTGAAAGGACAACTCTGTTGAATTTGCTTAAGGAAAACAATAAAAAAGCCTTTTATAAATATACACGGAACCCGATTATAAAAGTTTGCCGCGAAGATATGTTTAAAAAAAATGGGCTGTTTGTCACGGAATGCAGCTACCATGATGGAAAAGCGAGTATATCCTTTTCAGAAACATATGCCAAGAAAAAATATACCGACTCATTAATGGCAAAAAACGGGGTTGATGCTTTAAATCCGGTCAAGGCAAGAGCGGAATTTGAATGGATCGGCTCAAAGGGCGTACTTTATCGCAGCAACACCGAATTTGAACTTGATTACATAAACACTTCATCTGTTGTCTTTAATAATCTTCCAAAGCCTAAGGAAGCAAAAAAAATACGGATAAAGTTGTTTTTGGAGGATAAGCTCATGTGTTATGTTGAACAACCTCTTGCAGAAGTCGAATTGATCTAAATTTTATCAGCCCTAAGGAGCTATAGTCTTGACTTTTATTTTTTAGCACTTTAACTATCATAAAAAATAAGAACTCACTGGTTTAAAGGTTATAAAGCCTTAGACTAGTGGGTTATTTTTATTTCCTCTTAAGCCCCCTAAATAGTTTGACCAAAGGCAGGATTATAATTTACTTTTGCAATTAAATAAAGTGAATATAGCAAGGGATTTGATAATTGAAAGCAAACTGGATACGGAGGTTTTTTATATCAATGTACATGACTTACTTATCATTAAGGAAGTGATATGTAATAGACTAACAGAATATTCATATTTATAATAACAATGAAAGAGGTTAGTAGGATTATGATTAAAAGGCAAATAGATTTGCTAAAAAAATTAATAATGGAAGATAGTTATAAGCCTATGAAATATTATTGCAGCAT
>DHEX01000044.1:4239-5364 GCA_002400085.1 Clostridiaceae bacterium UBA4839
CATATTGAATAAAATGGAGTTTTCCAACAATGTTGATAATATAGACGAAAGAAGGACAGAGATTTTTTTAACTTTGCTGATTAATACAAACCAATTTACTACGATTCAAAAGCTTTCAGATCAATATATGGTAAGCAGAACATCCATCATCAATGACTTGAATGTTATTCAAGAAAAACTCCAAAATTACAATTTGGAACTTACAAAAACATCAAAGGGGACAAAAGTAACAGGTAGTGAAATAAATATAAGAAATGCATTGGTTTCTATAATTAAAAAAAGTGGTAAATTATATCCTGATTTTATTGAGAAATATCAGAGCTTAAGACATAAGGAATTAAAACTTGATGAAATGAACACCATGATTAGCAAGGACTCGGTTACTTTCTTTGAAAATTTATTAAATGAATTGGAAAATAAGCTAAAGGTGGTAATAAATGAGCCCTATTATACAAACCTTTTAACCCATTTAATTATTATGACAAACAGAATATTAGATGGTAATTGCATTTCTGATAATGTTGAAAGAAAAGATGATACATTAACAATAAATGAAAAAATGAAAGATTGTACCATTGATTTAATAAGAAAGATTGAAAAGAAATTCAACATCATCATAAGTGATGAAGAAGCGGTTTATGTTTATAAATATTTGACATCCATAGGATTAAAATACAACTACCCTTATTCTGAGAAAGAAAGTGATTTATTACCTGAGAATTTTACCAGGGATTTAATTGATATTTTATCGCAGATGTCAGGTGTCAATTATTCTTCGGTAGTTGGCTTGTTTGAAAAACTGATGCTTCATGTAAAACCCATGATAAACAGAACAAAATATAATATACAGATTAAAAATCCGCTTCTCAGTGAATTTTTAAGGGAATTCAAAGATAGATTTATTATGACTAAAATTGCCTGCCATCTAGTATGTAAAAATTACAAAATAGCTATGATAAATGACAGTGAAGTAGCTTATATTTTGTCTTATTTTCTTTCGGCAGATGAAAAAATCGTTAAGAATCTCAAGATAAAAACAATCGTCATTTGCCACAGCGGATATGGAACCAGCCAACTTCTTGCTACCAGATTGGAAAAGACATTTAGCAATATTGAGATAGTAGG
>DHEX01000139.1 GCA_002400085.1 Clostridiaceae bacterium UBA4839
CTTGCATTACTTTTAAGCTGTGCAATTGATGTGGCAATAAAGCCTATTATTATCAGCGGTACTGCAAAGAAAATTATCTGTCCGAGCACATATTTAATCGTATTGATTACATTTATTACAGGCTCAGAAGCAAAAAGACCAATTACAAGACCTAAGGCTATTGCAACAAATAACTTAAATATTAGGCTTTTAGAAAACTTTTTCATTTGAGTAAGAACCTCCTAAAATCATTTTTGTATATCTATAATATTTAGTTTTAAGAACGCTTTTGCTTGGTTTATATCTTTTTCACTTACATCTTTGAAAATTTTAAGCCCTAAGTCTGAATTACCGTATATAATAAAAAAGCAATTGCAAATGGGATACCCCTTTTTAAAGGCATGAGTACTCTTTATTGCTTTTATAAGAAAAATTAAATTAAGATTTCCAAGAATGAAGTTTTTTGGAAATCTTATCTGTTTGTCTATTCTCCTATACAAAATTGTAAGACTTATTCCAAGTTTATTTGCAACATTTTTCATCATGAAACAGTATCATGAAGCAGTGTAAATATTACTTCTTTCTTACTTTATGCAGGATTAAATGCAAATATTGGACTAGATTTATAAATACTTTAAATAATGCATAAATATATACAATGTTACCAAAATTGACATTCTTTTCACTTATTATAATAATATTATTATTTAATTTTGTCAACCGAGTCTTTGACACTTGTCCAGTCAAAAAAAATATTAAAGCCTAAAAACCCTTTATTATCAACAGGTTTTTAGGCTTTTTGTTTCTCACAAGTGTCAAAGATGAGATAGCATATTTGCAATGAGTTTTAGAATTGTTAGATTTTTTTATTTAAGAACTCTTTCATTTAAATAAAAATTCATATGCAGCTTTTTATTCAACCCAGTATTCACTTCCATCATTCTTTCTATCCATAAATCCATAATCAATAAGGCATCTTCTTATCATTACATAATCTGAATAAACGTTTTTTAAAATATTATTTACTTCCTTTTCATTATATATCTTCCCATATTCAAATCGTTTAATTATATTTTTAAGTACAACAAGCTTTCTTTTCTCCTTAACAGGAAATGTACTTAATGGTCCATCTATTCCTTCCTTAAAGTATTTGTTTAGTATTTCTTCCTCTTCTTTTTCAGTTATTGCATATCTGTCATCTATCACAGCTTTTATAATATTTATTTCTTTGTCTTCCTTGTTTAAGATATAAAATTCTTCTTTGTCTTTTGACATCTCTATATAAAATAAATCACCCTTTTGAATTTCAAATTGTTTATTCTTAAACTTAACCTCGATATCTCCGTTAACAGCATAAAATACATCTGTAGTTGAATAAACCTTACTATCTTCATTGGTAATCTTAATTTGACTTTTGGGGTCAAGCACAAGGGCTTCTAATTTCCCTGTATGCCCCTTTTTCATCATAAGATTAAAATCTGTGCACTTCCCAAAGCTTTTTGTTGTTATGTCTCCCATAAAGCTGTCCTGCTGAAAGGGTTCCAATGATATTTTTTCCTTTCCTTCATGCTCAAGAAATAATTTGCCATCGATAACCATAATAATTCTTGAAATACCTGGCAAATGAGTAAATGTAGATTCCTCTGCTTCAACTTTTGCAGAACTTATTCTCCATTTAAAATTTCTTTCATCATATTGTGCTTCTTTAGGATATATCAAAAGCTGTGTAGTAGTGCCCCCAGACCAGCTGCTTGTCTTAAATTCTTCTTTTTTCACAATCTCAATTTTGCTTTCCATAGCAATTTACTATTTTGCCATAATATAGGGTATGGCAATCTCCTTCCTTATACCATTTGTTTTTTAACTCACCATCCAAAAGCTGTAAATCCATAATATGTTTATAAACTATTTTGCACTCATAAAACATTTGGCAGCCCTCTATAACTGGAGATTTTACATTATTGCTTTCTATCATTTTTAAATTACATTCCTTAAACTTATCACAGTCCTTTCCTGATTTGCTTCCACATAACCCTAAAGCTTTGTTCATTTTATTATCAAAAGGAATAGATACAGTAAAGTCCTGTGCATTTTCCAATAACTTATGAGTATATCTGCTTTCCCTAACTAGTACTGTAAATATAGGTCTTCCCCATTCATATCCTATGCTTCCCCAGCCTATTGTCATCGTATTTACTTTTCCATCATTGTCTTTGACAGTTAAAAAAGCACCTCCTTTTTCAATATTTTTTAAAGAGTCCGCTAAATTTAAAGTATAATCAAAACCCATGTTACCATCCTCCATATATTACTTTTATTCATTATAGCTTTATTTTAACATATCCTAATCTTATTTTAAAAAGTCCACAAAATTTTTACGTAATTTAGATGAGTTTAAGTGAGTTTAGGTACATATAACATTAATTGTCTCCACAAATTATAAATTCAATGGTTGTCCAAAATTTATCCATGATAAACGGTTGTTAACTGTCACCCATAATCCCTTAATTGTCTCCGCAAATTATAAATTCAATGGTTGTCCAAAATTTGCCCATTATAAATAGTTGTTAACTGTCCCTCATAAACTCATAAATCTGGTAAAACCTAGGGACATATAACGATAATTGTGCTTATGGATTATGAACAATGGTTGTCCAAAATGCAGTGATAACAAATAGTTGTTAACTGTCCCCAAATCTGTTACACTAAATCTGTTAATAATTTAGAAACAATTTCTTCACCTAGCGAACACATAAATGCAGTAAAATGTAAATAAAATGTCGTATATTATTGTTTTTGCAATTTTGAATAATGTTTATTTTTTTTGTTATGGTTATCCAGTGGGTGTAGAAGCCTTTACCATCACCTAAATGAGGATGGGGATATTATATGATAGCCATCGAATAAAATACTTGAAATTAAGGGGGTACTTTGGTTTGTCGTTTACTTCAATGGAATTTATGATCTTTTTCCCGATTGTTTCCATTTTATATTATTTAATACCTCATAAGAGGCGATGGATATGGCTTCTTATTGCAAGTTACTATTTTTATATGAGCTGGAATCCTAAGTATGCTATTTTAATGGGCACATCAACAATAATTACTTATTTGAGTGGTTTATTAATTGAAAAAGCAGATAAAATAAGTGATAAAAAGCAAGCAGTGCGTTTAAAAAAATGGTGGGTTTTTTTAAGCTTTTTTAGTAATTTAGCTATTTTATTTTTGTTTAAATACTATAATTTTTTTGGTAATGTTTTTACAAGAATATTTTCTTACTTTCATGTTACCATACATGTGCCATCTTTAGATTTGTTGCTGCCAGTTGGAATTTCATTTTATACATTTCAAGCTCTCAGCTACACTGTAGATGTTTATCGAAAAGATATTAAAGCTGAAAAAAATTTAGGAAAGTATGCACTATTTGTATCATTTTTTCCTCAATTAGTTGCTGGTCCTATAGAAAAATCAAAAGATTTACTATATCAATTTGATGAAGAGCATTTCTTTGACTATAATAAGGTGAAAAACGGACTACTCCTTATGTTGTGGGGACTATTTCAAAAAATGGTGGTTTCAGATAGATTAGCCAAAGTGGTAGATACCGTATATAATGCACCTAATAAATATAAAGGATTTGCAATAGTTATAGCCACAATTTTGTTTGCTTTTCAAATATACTGTGATTTTTCTGCTTACTCAGATATAGCAAGAGGGGCAGCAGAAGTTATGGGATTTAGGCTGTCCAAAAATTTTGATGCTCCTTATTTATCAAAATCCACAAAAGAATTTTGGAGACGCTGGCATATTACACTTGGAGCATGGTTTAAGGATTATTTATACATCCCATTAGGTGGCAACAGATGCAGCAAACCAAGATATTATTTTAATACTATGGTTGTATTTATAGTAAGTGGTTTATGGCATGGCGCTGCTGCTAATTTTGTAATTTGGGGAACATTACATGGAATATACCGAGTAACAGGAGAAATGCTAAAACCAGTTAAAAAATCAGTAATTAAAAAACTTAAAATTAATATAAACACATTTAGTCATAAGTTATTTCAAGTGCTTATAACCTTTATACTGGTTGATTTTGCATGGATATTTTTCAGGGCTAATTCATTTACTGATGCTACAACATTAATTAAAAATATGTTTTATTTTAACCCATGGATATTTACTGATGGCACTATTTATAAATTAGGGTTAAGTCATAAGGAATTCTTCATAGCAATGCTAGGCTTATTTATAGTTATGCTGAAAGATATATTGGGAAGAAGAATAAATTTCCGTATTGCATTTTCCAAACAAAGTATAGTTTTTAGATGGTTTGTATATTTTAGCGCTATAGTATTTATAATGATATTTGGTATATATGGGCATGGGTATGAGGCTAAACAGTTTATTTATTTTCAATTTTAGATTAGGGGGAAATATCTATGACTAAAAAGATAGTACAAAAGGTTGTAATTTTTATTATTATTTTGATTTCCATAGTTTCACTGCTTAACCCTATATTTATTGTAAAAACAGATCATCGTGGGAAATTAATTGAAGGATTATATAATCATACAGGAGATGCCTATGATGTTATTTTAATGGGTTCAAGCCATATGAACGGCGGTATTGATCCCAATGTACTTTGGCATCAATATGGTATAACCAGCTTTAACTATGCAACAGCCGGACAACCTATAGATGTTACTTATTATTTGCTAAAGGAAGTTTTAAAGAAGCACAAAAATCCTATTGTGGTAGTTGATGTATACTACTTGTGTTTAACAAATAAATATGGAGAGGAAGGATATATTAGATATGTCATTGACAGCATGAAACCTTCTATTAATAAACTCAATGCCATTATGAATTGTACACCGTTTATGGACCTGCCATATTATTTGTTTCCTATTTTAAAATATCACAATAGATGGCCAGAATTAACAAAAAATGATTTTCGCTATGATAGCGCCTATAAATATTATGCAAAGGGGTTTGAGGCTGGTACTAATAAATATGGGAAAGATAATATAAGCGATCTTACCGCAACAGGAACAGCTGAGCTTCCACCTAAATCACTAGAATATCTAAATAAATTCATTGAATTGTCCAAAAAGGAAGGCTTTAAGCTAATATTTACTAATATGCCTAATGATTTTAACAGTATTGCTGGTAAAGATGGCTGGGTCAAAGATCCTGCCAAAATGTTAAATCAAGTAGCAGAGATTGCAAAGGCAAATAATATTCCATTTATTGATTATGGCAGCAAAATGGATGAAATAGGTTTTAACTTTAAAGAGGATATGAACAATTCAGGACATGTAAATATTTGGGGTGCTAATAAGGTTACTAATGATCTTGGAAAGTTTCTGAAAGAAAATTATAATTTAGTAGACCATAGAAATGATCCTAAATATGCACAATGGAACTCAGATTATATGCGCTCACAAATAGCTTCTCTTTCTAAGTAAACTTGCAGAGCATCAAAGCTTCGGTGGAAGTCATCCACCGAAGCTATTTTTTATCTTATAAATTTAATGCTTGTCCAACTACATAGGAAGGTCAACAGTTGTTTACTGTACCCCCTGTTTGTTTAGTTAAACCACAAAATAACATGACCTTTGTTACATCTTTTCATGTATTTTTGCTAATAGCTCATCTATTTCATCTGAAAAGAAAGGCTCATCATCTTTATGACTATCATCCAAATTATCTAAACAATTATAGGTAGCAATGTCTTTATATAATTTTTTAAAGCTAGTTGTAGCTTTAAATTTTTGATATTCGTCCTTAGGGGACTTCCCTTCTAATAAAAGTTTTTCTCCTAAAGGAGTTAAATCATATTCTTCACTCATAATAAAGGAAACTTCTAAAAGAGGAATATTAAAATTATTGGCTACTATCAATTCTGCAAAAAGTATTTCAAAATCTACCTCTTCAACATATATAGGTTGTATAAGCTGCAGGTAATAGCCTATAGGAGTAAGCAGACAAGCATCTATAATAACGTTCAGCTCAAGCTTTAAAGCTAAAGCAATTTCCAACTCATCATTATTAATATTAGAATCATTTATTGAATTTATAAACTCAAAATCCAATTCTTCAAAACTTGTATTGCTTTTCATATTAAATTTTTTAAAAATGTCATCTAAGAAATCATCAAGAAAAACTGCATTTTTAAATAAGTTTTGCAAAGATTCCTTTGAAAAAGTATTTTCATCGTAAGTAAAAGTACTGCAAAGAGCCCTTGAAGCTATAGCCAAAGTTGCATCATATATTTTCTGCAATTGTTCTATGCTTGAAAGCTTTAAAAAAGCATCTGTATTTTCATATATGACCATAGCTCTGTATGTGTTTATTGAAGGCATTTTTTTTAGCAGTTTAAGCTCATATGCGGTATTAGTAAGAAAAATAACATAATAAATTTCTTTGAAGCTTAATAAGTTTATAAAAGAATCACTTTCATCTTCCAGTATTAATCCATCCTTATCTATACCTATATCTGGCATACAATGCTCTAAAAATATCTTCATATCTTTTAAAACAGGATGATTATCTAAATTAAATATTGTGTATTCAAATTTAAAATCCTTTAAAGCTTTTTTATCATATATAGGTATAACTGTAGGTACTACTATAGAATCATCATTAAAATTTCTTCTTATTTGAGTGTTGATAAAATTAGCAGGCGTCAATGGTGTACTAGGTACAAGTGCAGAGTAATACCATATTCTGTATAAATAAGGCAATGCTTTTATTACAAGTTTGCGATCCTTTGATTTAAGAGGCTTTAAAGCACGTAAAAAACTCTCTTTAAATATATTGAGTATTCCATAAATAGTTTCCGTGCTGTTACAATAATTTATTATATTAGTATCCACTTTATCCTCCCTTTTCCATACGTTTTCCTTTTAATTAAAATATTACTTGAAAAAGTAAAATACATCAAGTAGTATTAATATCTTTTGCACCTTATGGAAAACTTATTCAACATTTCAAAAAAACTTGATTATACTAATACTTCTGCATTCCGGCCATATAAATCCCTTATACATAATAATATAAAAATATATTACGCTCACTTTTCCATTTGAAGGATTCCCATGGTTGCTTTTGCTCATATAGATGATAATATTATATAGGTAACAGCATTATTTGTGTTATCCATATAGCCATTTATTTAATATATATAACGCTCAATTAAGCTATCGGAAACTTCTAATTTTATATTTTGAAAACCATAAATTCACATTAAGTTATAAAAGGTGGTGCTTATTTTGAAAAGAACTTGGTGGAAAGAAAGTATAGCTTATCAAATTTATGTACGAAGTTTTAAGGACACAAATGGTGATGGTATCGGTGATTTAAAAGGAATAATTGAGAAGCTTGATTATTTAAAAGATATTGGCTTTGATATGGTTTATCTTAATCCAATAAACAAGTCGCCCAATGATGACAATGGATATGACATAAGTGATTACTACGATATTATGGATGAGTTCGGAACAATGGAGGATTTTAACCTTCTTGTAGAAGAACTCCATAAAAGGGATATGAAGCTTATAATGGACATGGTTATAAATCACACGTCGGATGAGCATCCTTGGTTTGTAAAAAGTAGAAGCTCTAAAGACAATCCATATAGAAACTACTACATTTGGCAGCATGGGAAAGATGGCAACCCTCCAAACAACTGGGGCTCGTTTTTTGGCGGAAGTGCATGGGAATATGATGAAATAACTGGAGAATATTACCTGCACCTATTTTCCAAAAAAATGCCTGATTTAAATTGGAGATGTGATGAAGTTAGAAAAGAAATATTTAAAATGATTAAATTTTGGATTGATGCAGGGGTTGATGGTTTTAGATTTGATGCCATTAACCATTTAGAAAAGGACTTCAACTTCCCTGATGCAGAGGTTAAAGAAGGGCAATTATATGGTGATTTTATAAAATACGTTCAAAACCTTCCAAAAGTGCATGACTATATAAGGCAACTCAGGAAAACCTTGTTTAATACCGGAGACCATGTTTTAATTGGTGAAACTGGCGGAATCAGCTATCATAACGCATTCATCTATACAGGCGAAGACAGGGGTGAACTTGATATGACATTCCACTTTGATATGCATTCTGTTGGAAGGGGAAAAAATGCTTGGGAAAAAAGAAAGATTGACTTGGTACATGAAATAAAAAATAGTATGAGCGGATGGCAGCAAAGGGATGATAAGGAAGGTTGGTGCCCAATATTCTATTCAAATCACGATTCAACAAGAACAGTATCAAGGCTTGGAAATGATAGGGATTACCACAATAAGTCGGCTAAAATGCTTGCAACACTTCAGCTGACGCAAAAAGGAACCCCATTTATATACTATGGAGACGAAATTGGAATGACTAATGCATGGGATTTTGAACTTGAAGATTATAGGGATGCTTCTATATTTAATAAGTATAGGGACTTTGTTGATACAGGTCTTGTAACTCGTGAAAACTATATAAAGGGGCTTCATTTAACATCACGTGANNTGGATTAGGGTAAATTCTAACTATAAGGAAATAAATGCAGCCTTACAAATTAATAATCCCGATTCAATTTTAAATTACTACAAAAAATTAATTAAGCTTAGGAAAAATAATGATACGCTAATCTATGGCAAGTTTATTGAAATAAATAAAGAAAACGAAGAAATATATTCATATATAAGGGAGCTGGGAGATGAAGTATTTTTAATAATAGCAAACTTTTTTGATGGAACACCTGAATTTATTCTGCCCGACAGCGTTAAAATAAATGACCCAAATTTAGTTTTAGCAAACTATCCATGCAGCAGCAGCGAACTTAATAATATGAAACTTAGACCATATGAAGCAAGAATATATAAGTGTAAAATTAAATAAAGGCTTATTATATAAATATAGGGTGCCTATTTTAAAATATACACCCTATATCACTATTCACAAAAAAAGTACTTTAAAATATAATAATGATAGATACAATAATTTAATATTGGGGGGAACTTTTATGAGTTCATTATTTTCTTTAATTCTTAGTCTTATAGTGATAATGGTAGCCCTTAAAATTGCGCTGAAAATAACAGGATGCTTTTTTAGGATATTAATTGTTATTATTGCAATAAGTTTGGTTATAGGTATTTTAAATACCGCATTTCAATTTTTATAGCCGCTTATTAATCATCAATATATTTATCAAGAACGTCCCTTGATAATATGAGAGATAATTGGTATTTGCAAACTATTTTCTGTAATTAATATTGCACAAATCAGGTACATGCTGAAAATTGCAATCCTTATTTTTATATAAAAATTTAACACCATCAATCCATTGCCCACTATAATCTCTTTGCAGCATGGTTTCAATTAATTGAGTTGAAGTAATTGTACCGCCTGTTGATCCTTGAAAATATTTAGTTGCCCATGTAGATCCTTTTAGCTTAGAAAAATCTGATATACCTTGATTTTCTGATGATTCATCTAAATTTATCACTGCAACTTTTTTATTATCAACATCTTTAATATTTACTACTTGAATTGGAAGATTATCAAAATATGCCTCCGACAGTGCCTTAGCAAGAGTATCTAGTTTTTGCTTTAATTCCAATTCTTTTGGAATATAAATATAAGCATCTATTTGTTTTTTATATGTATCTGTATCTGCTGTATAAATTGGATATAAATTACTTTTATCCTTAATTGAAGGTTCCTTTGCTATATTATTCTTAGGTTCTTGTTTACTAAGCTTATCATTTAAATCTTTAACTGTTTTTTCCAAATTAACGTTTTCTTCTTTAATAGTACTAACTTCTTTACTTAAAGCAATATTTTCATCCTTTAATGAATTAGAGGAATTAGAACATCCTGTAAATATTACACTCATAAAAAGTATGAAACAAAATGCTTCTCTTAATCTTTTAATCATAAATCCACCCCTCTTCTTAATAATATTATAAATTTTTTCATTAAATAAAACAATTACCAACCACTTTTCTTTTTTTAAATATGAAAAAAGTAAAATCATTTTGATTTGATTTGAGATAACTGATTGGCAGTAGAATAATCTTCCGTCTCAGTTCCACTTTCAATTTCAGGAACTCCGCTATCAACAAACACTGCTCTAAAAACCGAAGATTTACCATATCTATTTCTAATATCATCAATTGTCTTGTCTAATGCCTGCTTTTTATCGATGTCATTATCATATATTGAAGTTTGAATAAATTCATCTGAGCATAAATCTGAAACTCTTACACCTATTTGTCTTATTTTTTCTTTCTTCCACATTTCATCAAACAGTTCCTTTGCTGCCTTATAAATTTCGCAGGTTATATTAGTTGGAGTAAAAAGCTTCTTTTGATGGGAATAAGAAAGGAATTCAGAGGACTTAAGCTCAACTGTTACCAGCCTGCAGCAGCTGTTGGTTGCCCTTAACCTTTGAGCTACAGATTCCACCAAAGCCAAAAGCACCTTATGCGCTGTTATGTAATCTTCAACATCAAATTTTGTAGTTGTGGAATTACCTATACTCTTCGTTATTATGTTTTCCTGCGTTTGTACAGGAGAATTATCTATTCCGTTAGCATATTCCCAAATAAGCTTTCCAAAGGATTTAAGTTTGTTAGTTAAAATCCCTACGTCCGTATTTGCAAGGTCACCTATTGTAATAATATTCATTTCTTTTAATTTCTTTTCTGTCTTCCTCCCCACCATAAAAAGTTTCTTCACATCAAGGGGCCACATTTTTTGCGGTATTTCCTCAGGATAAATGGTATGAACCATATCAGGCTTTTTAAGGTCTCCTGCCATCTTAGCAGTAAGCTTATTTCTTCCTATGCCTATATTTACAGTAAATCCAAGTTCATTTTTAATTCTATCCTTTATCTTATATGCCATTTCAACTGGCTTCCCATAATTCTTTTCCATACCTGTATAATCTATAAAGCATTCATCTATGCTGAATCTTTGAACCTTTGGACTATATTCATGCAAAAGTTCATAAAGTGCATTACTATATTTTGTGTAGAGATTGAAATTAGGAGGAACTATAATAAGTTCAGGGCACTTACGTTTTGCCTCCCAAAGTGCTTCTCCTGTCTGAACTCCATATTTTTTTGCAGGAGTACTCTTTGCTAAAACTATTCCCTTCCTATCCTCCTTAGAACCGCCAATAACTGAGGGAATTTCACGCAGATCAACTTTTGAGCCCCTTTGCAGCTCATATACTGCACTCCATGAAAGGAATGCCGAATTAACATCTATATGCATAATAGTCCTATTTCCATAATCAATCATATAATCACCACTTATACAACCTTTTACAATATATACCCCTCATAATAACTGTTATAAATCCATTCTAACTCCATAAACCTTTAGCCATTCTTTTCTTGCCTCATAATCAGGTATTATTGAAGCTAGTAGCTCCCAGAATTCCTTTGAATGGTTCTTATGGCACATATGGCACATTTCATGAACCACTATATAGTCCAATGCATTAGATTTAGCCATTATACATCTCCAGTTAAATAGCAATTCATTCTTATAAGTGCAGCTTCCCCATCTCTTCTTTTGCTCCTTAACTTTTATACCAGTAGGTTTTTTGCTGAAAAATCTGCTGTAATATTTAACCCTATCTCCTATTACCTTCTTCGCCCTCTCCCTGTACCAAAGCTCCATAGCATCTCTAATATCTTTTTCATTTTTATCTTTTGCCGTTACAATAAACTTTCCTCTAAAAAGCTTAACCTTTGGCTTTTTAACATTTGAATCTGTTTCTATTTGCAGGGAATAACTTCTTCCTAAATACATAAATGACTCCCCATTAACAAATTCTCTTTGAATAGGTGCATAGTTCATATGCCTAAAGTAATAGATTTTTTTAATAATCCAGCTCCCTTTGCTCTTCACTTTTTCAAGTATCACTTCTTCTTTTGTACCAACAGGAGCAGTAACAGTTACAATATCAGGAGGTTCTATTGAAATCTCCATTGTTTTTCTATTTTTAAATATTACATTAAATGCTATATTTGTTGTTCCATATTTAAATTCTAATTTCATACCCAAAGCAGGTTTAAGAAAAATAGGGTTTCAGGCTAAGTTTTACTTAACTGTCCCTAAATTTCTAGCCCTTAATCCTCCTCTAATTTTGAAAAATGTTTCTTGGCTAAGTTAAGCAATGGATTTACCATATTCTTTCTTGTAGTTAATTTAATTTGCTTAAAATAATTTTTGTTTAACATCATAAATATAGCTCTTTCAATATCATTTGTTTTACTTTGATTTGTAGTCCAGTCAGGAGAATAATTTTCTTCTACTGCTTTTCTCACATCTATAGCAATATCTTTTGATAATTCTATTATATCACTGCTTACATAAGATTCCTTTTCCTCTTTAAGCCTGTCTTCTTCTGCGCCTTCATCCACAATATACTTTTTAACTACCTCAAAGAAAGCATATTCTCTTTCATCCAATCCTAAGCTTTGAGATCTATATTTTGTCCCCTTTTCTGCTTCTCTATCAATAAATTCTTGGAGCTTCTTCTTTCTCTCAGCAAAATCATTTTTGGTATCATCCAATATCTTTTGGAGCTTCTCCAATAGACTGGTATAGAAAACAGGGTTATCATCCATCTTTACACTTATAGCATGTTTTACTGCGTGCTCCATGGCTGATGCTTGAGCCTCGTCGGACTTTAAAGTGCTAATCTTTTCCTTAAAATCATCCTCAAATAATGTTATGGGTTCTATCCATTGTATAACCCCAAGGGATTCTAAGTATTCTTCTATTATGGCCCTTACCTTTTCTCCACAATCGCTTATATCTAATTCTTCTTCAGGGCTGTATTTTGCCTTTGCCCCTGCTCTAATATATCCCAGCCATTTTAAATCATTTAATATATCTGTTCCTACATGGGAAGGAAGTAATGCTTCCACTGCACTTGAAAAACGCTTGTACCCTATTTCAAATTCTGCTCTTTTATCTTGAGGTTCTAAGACTTTAATTAATTCATCTAAGTTATTTTTATCTTTTCCCCTGAACATATTCACAGCATCTTCTCTATAAGAAAGCATTTCTTTATAAAGTTCCCCTATAGGCTGCATTGGCTCACCTAAATCTTCCTTATCAAATATGGCCAAAGCTTCTCCTAAATAATCTGAAACTCCATAATAATCTACTACATACCCACATTGCTTTGTAATACTTTCCTTCTTTACCTTATCCTTGTCTACCCTGCGGCTAATATCCATAGTACAAGTCCTATTAACCCTTGCAATTGCCTGCAGCAAATTATGCTCTTTTAAAGGTCTGTCAAGATACATAACCTGCTCAATTGGTGCATCAAATCCCGTTAAAAGCATATCCTTTACAATAATAAAGCAGAGCTTATCCTCTTCAATGGGCTTTTTAAATCTACTTATAATGGTTTCCTGCTCAGCTTTTGTAGTAAAGTGTTTTTTCAAATAGGCAGGATCATTTAAACTTCCTGAAAAAATAACCTTACACTCTAATTCTTCCCCTACTATTTCCTTCATATATTTTGTAAGAGCATTGTAGTATTTTACGCAGGCTTCCCTGCTTGAACATACAACTTGAGCTTTAAATCTATTTGGAAGAATATTCTCTTTATAATGCTTTAATATATCAATAGCAATATCATTTATTCTGTCTTCTGCCTCAACTACAGCTTGCTTATTGGCATACTTTTGCTTTATAGCTTCCTTTTCTTCATCACTTTTATCCTCAAAAGCTTCATCAAACAGTTCATCTAAAGTTGAATCTTTTATATGAAGCTGCGGCATCCTTCCTTCATATACTATTTTTACCGTAGCCCCATCATCAACTGATTCTTTAATGCCATACTTATCTATATATCCTCCGAAAGTTCTTGGAGTAGACTTATCCTCTCTATCTATAGGGGTACCTGTAAAGCCTATAAAGGTAGCATTTGGAAGCGCAGTTCTCATGTTAGAAGCTGTATCTTTATACTGGCTTCTATGAGCTTCATCAGATAAAACAATTACATTGGATTTTGTAGTTAATACTTCATAAGGAAGAGCAAATTTCTTTTTAACCTTCTTACCATTTTCTATAACTTCTCTTTCCTCTATTTCGCTTTCAAACTTTTGAATGGTAGTCATAATAATCTTTGACTGGGCCTGAGATAAAAGCTCCTTCATTTTAGAAATTTTATCAGCCCTCTCTGGTGTAGTAATCTTTGATAAAGTTCTCATAAATGTTCCATATATCTGCTTGTCTAAATCAATTCTATCCGTAACAACAACTATTGTAGCATCAGAAAGCTCCTTAATTCTTTTTACCTTCCTTGCAAGCATAACCATAGTCAAGGATTTTCCCGAACCTTGTGTATGCCATATAACTCCGCCTCTTGATAAGGAATCCTTACCAGTTCTTAGTCTTTTAATTGCTTTATTTACAGCCCTAAACTGCTGGTATCTTGCTATTTTCTTAATAGTTGCCCCATTATCTGTTTCAAATAGCAAGAAATTTCTCATAACATCAAGAAGGTTTCTTTTTTCTAACAGCCCCTGAATAAATAAATTTTGTCCATTATCCTCTACTCCTTGAACATCATCCCTCTTAAATGGATAAGGGTCTTTCCACTCTAAATAATTATTGTATTTAGAGCTTATAGTTCCAACATAGCCATGATATTTATTTAATATGCCTGTAAAGAAATTAGTATAAAAAAGCCTTGGATTTCCCTCTGAAACATCGCTGTCCCTTTCATTCATATATCTTCTAAGCTGCTCATATGCTTCTTTCTTACCTATATTTTCATTTTTCCCTTTTTCTAAAAAAGGAGACTTGCACTCAAGCACAGCTACAGGAATTCCGTTCACAAAAATAACTATATCAGGGTAGATGGATTTCCCTAATTGAGTTTTAACCTCAAACTGCCTTGTAACTAAGAAGTCATTGTTATCTACATTATCCCAATCAATAAAATGTACTGTTTGCGGTTTCTTCTGACCGTTTCCATATATATCTTGGTCTACAGTATAATTTAAATCTACAATAGCATCATAAATTTTTTCATTTATATCTAAAAGGCCTGTGCCCAAATTCTCTGGTCTGCTTAAAAATCTAATAGTTTTATGCAGATTTCCTTCATCCATCCATGGATTTAGTCTCTTTAAAGCTTTTTTAAGTCTTCTATTCAATATAACCTCTGTTAAAGAATCCCTTTCCCCTTGTTCTGGCGTTAAATTCTTGCCATGAACAAATTCATATTTTAAAATATCCTTTATGTAATTAATAGCTGGAATCTCTACTAAAGTTTCTTCATTGCCTAAATAAGCCATTCACTCACCCCTTTCTGTTTATCATTTTTATCTCCTAACTCACCTTCACCCTAATCTTCCCCGTCAAAAGCTTCTGCATAAGTCCTTTTTTTAATTCTTGAAGCTTTTCTTTTTTTGATTCGTATTGAGATATTTGCTTGTCTACGGAAGATAGGATGGAGGCGATTTGTTGCTGTTCATCATAACAAGGTATAGGAATCTTAAAATCATTAACCTGCTGTAAACTTAGATTTGGCTGAGCTCCAACAGTTGAAATTTTATCAATATAATTTTTAAAAAATCTACTTGAAAATATATAATTTATATATTCAACAGAATAATTTGATTTATCTAATCTTACAATTGCTAAAGCTTGATTTGTATTAGCTGGTAGTATATTACCTGAAATCAATACACTCTTACCTAATGAACCTGCAATAGAAACTAAAATATCATTTTCTTGAATTTTAGACCTTGATAGTTTTTCATTACACTCATATGAAATTTTTAATAAATTATCTGAACATATCTTCCCATTGTCTAATATGTTTTCTATCTTAATAAAGTTTACCCCTTCATCAACAAAATCAAATCCATATGTTGAAGGAGTTGTTCCTTTAGTAATTAACAAACTAATATCTCCTAATTTTCTAACTTCCCACTCCTCTGGTATCCTTCCTATCTCTGTATCCTTAAATCTGCTATGTCCAATTCCTTTTGTAAGAAGTCTTTGCATAAGCCCCTTTTTCAGTTTCTTCATTTTTTCTATAAGGTTATCAGTAATTTCTATTTGCTCGTCTACAGAGGAGAGGATGGAGGAAATTTTTTGCTGCTCTTTAATATATGGAATAGGTATATTTGTTTTTCTTAAAGTATCTAAAGAGAGATTTTTTATTGTTGTTCCTGTTAATTCTTTATAAAAATGCAACTGAATTTTATTACTATTTAATGCGTAAAATATATAATTTTTATTAACACTCTCTTTTAATGTGATATATCCGCAACTCTTACCCAATACAACTTTTTCAGAATTATAGCAAGCTAAATTACCTATTGTACCGTTTAATGATATTAAAAGTGTATTATTATTTAACTCTTTTTTGTACTTCTGATATTCTATTTCATTTACTTTTTTAGTCTCATTTGTTATTAGTATTTTACCATCATTCAAATTATTGCCATTTATAAAGTAATAATCACCATCCTCACTGTATACTGGTGTTCCATGCAATCCATCTCCTATTTTATAAGCTATTTTATTTAAAGGTTTTATCTCCCACTCCCCTGGTATCTCCCCAAGCTCCGTCATCTTATATCCTTCTCTAACCTTTTTCACTATTTTGCCACCTGCCTTAAGCTATTTTTCTATATAATATTAATAAATCAGGTTTTAATTTGTAAACTATCTAATCCTTCTCAATACTGGCGAACAATGTTCGCCCCTACATTATAAGCTCTAAATATTATCAAAACCTAGCTCCTCAAGATACTGATTTAACTTTTCTTCTGAATCTGCCATATCCATTTTAAGCTCCCTAATCTCCTGCAGTACCAAATCAATATCAACTTCTTCCTCTTCCTCCGCAGTATCCACATATCTGCTTATATTAAGGTTATAGTCATTTTCCTTTATGGTTTCCCTATCTACCACGCTTGCATACTTTTCAACGTCTTTATACTCATCAAAGGCCTTTACTATCTTCTCTATATCCTCATCCCTTAGCTTATTCTTATTACCATCCTTAATAAAGTCATTACTTCCATCTATAAATAAAACCTTATTTTTTCTCTTTTCTTCCTTGTTCTTATTTATAACAAGAATAGCTGCAGGAATACCTGTGCCATAAAATATATTTTGAGGAAGCCCTATTACAGCTTCTATTAAATCATCCTTTAAGAATCCTGTTCTTATTGCCTGTTCCGCTCCCCCTCTGAAAAGTACTCCGTGAGGAACTACAGATGCCATTTTACCCTTTCCATTTAAACTTGCTACCATATGTGATACAAAGGCTAAATCCCCATAAGATTTTGGCGGCAGTCCATAAATAAATCTATGATACTCATCAGCACTTGCCTCTTCTAATCCCCAATTTTTTAGTGAAAATGGAGGATTGGCAAGGACTTTGTCAAATGTTTTTAAAGCTCCGCCCTCTGTATGTTTTGGTTCCCTTATGGTATCTCCTTTTTCTATTTGTGCTCCCTTTGCACCATGAAGCAGCATATTCATTTTACAAATTGCCCAAGTAGAAAGATTTATTTCTTGTCCATACAAAGAAACATTTTTATAATTTCCGCCATGCTCCTTTATATAATTTATACTTTGAATAAGCATACCGCCGGAACCGCATGTAGGGTCGTATATTCTATCCCCTTCTTGAGGCTTAAGTAAGTTCACCATCACTTTAACGACTTCTGTAGGAGTATAAAATTCTCCTCCCTTTTTTCCGCCTTCATCTGCAAATTGCTTAATAAGGTATTGATAAGCATCTCCTAAAATATCCTCTGATTCTAAATATTCATCTGAAAGATTCATACTATCAAATATAAGCAATAATTGACTTAGCTTTTTATCAGGAACTCTTTCCTTGTCGTTATAGTTTACAGTAGTTAAAACTCCTATAAGTTCACTATTTTTAGACTCATCTTCAATTGCATTAAAAGCTTTATCAAGCTCAGGTCCTATATTTAAATTTAAATTTTTTAATTTATCCCATCTTGCCCCCTCTGGTACAAAGAAGGTCTCATATATAGAAGAATCATTAAGAAGCTCCCTTATTTCCTCTTCTGCCATTCCCTGTTCTTTAAATTCCTTATATCTTCTTTCTCTTTCTGCATTAAATTCATCGTTCATTCTCTTTAAAAAAAGCATACCAAATATATAATCCATATACTGTGTGGCAGAAAGTTCTCCCCTAAGTACATCTGCACACTGCCACAGTTTTGATTCCAGCTGCTGTAATGTCAACTTCTCCATTGTTATTATTCTCCCTTCATAAGCATATATTCAATATGTCACTTACCATATCAGTCTCTGCATCCCAAATATGTTTTTGCGCCTTCTAAATTTAGCTTATTATTAATTACATATTTTATTTTCAAATTATCTGGCAATAACATTCTGTATTTGTTAGAAGATAAATATAGCTCTACTATTTCAGGATTATCTTTTAAATATAGAAATATTTCATATTTAGTAAAGTTTCTTTCTATTACCTTATTTATATCTTCTCTTATATTGGGGCCGCTTATAAATGTTTCCCTGTCATCAAGTTTATAATTTATTTCATTATACAGCATATTAAGTAAAAGCTGCAAAGTCCTATTTATCTTCGTTCCCTGAAATGTTCTAAGCCCAACCTTATCATTTTTTTCTACCCATTGGAATTTTTCATATTTTAAATTTTCTTTAGAAAGCTTTCCCAAAACTTCTTTTATATTTTCATTATAGCCAATCCAATAGTTTTCATCTTCCAATATGCTTTTCATCCTGTTTCTTATTTCATTAGTTATATTGCCGCCATCTCCTAAAAACATAGGAGGATTACCGTCTACAGCTCTATTTACATATATCTTTTTACTTTTCAATTCTATGCCTATTATTTTCCACACCTGTGCTGATAAAAATATATTTACTCCTACTTGTACACCAGGAGTAAGCGGAATCTCACCTATCTTATTTTGGCTGCTATATACAGAGAAATTATTTTCACTCTCAAAATGAGTGAAAAACTCACTCCCCCTTAATAGCTTTTCTGTTTCTCCCCCTGTTATAGCTTCGTTTTCTAATATCTCTATATAGTTCTTTTCTATTAAGTATTCTAATAGCTCTATGCACTCATCATCTTCTATATCTTGCCAGCATTTAAAATTTTTATTTATATTTTTCAAATCCTCAAGAGGCATCCCCGTATTTTCTAAAAGAATAGAAAGTATTTGATGAGCCAAAACATCATAAGGCTTTATTATGGAATCAAATCTATCTATTAAACCTTCTTCATAAAGTGATAATGCTGCTAAACCTTGCAGTAAAGACCATTCATCAGTAGCTATAAAGTGCAATATGTTTTTCCCCGTAGTCCTGCCGCCTCGTCCCAATCTCTGGGCTAAACTCGATACAGAATGTGGAGCGTTATATTGAACTATACTGTCTACTGAGCCTATATCTATTCCTAGCTCCAAAGTAGATGTGCAGCATATAGTAAATAATTCGCCCCCGCTGTCCTTGGCAAATTTCTCTGCAGTAAGCCTCATATCCTTACTTACAGAAGAATGGTGGGCAAAATATCTGCTGCTTGAGCCCCTCTGTTTCCCAAGCCTACTTAGACCTACTGCTAATCTTTCCACTTCGGCTCTTGAGTTTGGAAATACTAACATAGACTCCCTTTGAGAATAATCATAAATTTCTTCCAGTGCTTCCCTTGATTCTTTCTTTGCATTTGATTCATAATAGCTTTTAGTTACTTCTAATGGATTTCTGCTGCTATCTAACAATACATCTGTAGCTCTCTCGCTTATAAAAAAGCTCTTAACTTTTTTATAGTCCTCCCTATTTAATGTGGCTGACATGCCTATAAATCTTGGTTCCTTTTCCATATATAATTTTATTCTTTCTATTAAAGATCTTAATTGTATGCCCCTATTATTCCCAAGAAAGCTATGTATTTCATCTACTATTATCCATTCAGTTCCCCTAAATAATCCCTTTGCTTCACCAGGTCTTAAGCATAGCATGGCCTCTATAGATTCCGGAGTTATTAAAAGTATACCCTTAGGATCCTTTAACAGCTTATTCTTCTTTGCCCTAGATGCTTCTCCATGCCAGCTTGTGACAGGGACATTTATATAATTACATAATTCATATATTCTCCTAAACTGATCATTAATAAGGGCTATAAGTGGAGATATATAAACAATTTTAAGACCAGAATCCCAATCCTTAATGGAATTTATGGCAGGCAAAAACGCCGCTTCAGTTTTACCAGAAGCAGTAGGTGCTGCTAATATTAAATTGTTTTCCGTATTATGAACATGCTTTATTGAAGCTTCTTGTATGCCCCTTAGGGATTCCCAGCCCGCATCATATATATACTTTCTAATTCCTCTTTGCAATAAATCATAACTATTCATTACAAAACCTCAATTTCATCATCCTTATTAGCTTTATCTTTAGTTACAGGCATGGATTCCCTGCCAAACTTTTCATATATTATATTTTCAATGCTTTCATCCGGATTTTGCCTTATCAAATCTAAAATTTCCAAGTAATCCTTAATCACTGCACGCGGAGTTAAAAATTCAGCTGAGCCAGGTCTATTTAATTGCTCTTCCATATACATTTTTATATGTTCGGTTGTCATAGATATATTTTTTCTATAGTGTACATTATATATATCGTTTAGGTTTTCAAGCAGTGTATATATCTCTTCAACACTTAAAGGTTTCAATGGCAAAACAGTTCTATTTGTATTCAAAAGCTTAGAATCCATGCCCTCTTCTGTTCCTAATCTTCCCTTTAATGCCCCATAGCTGGCCATGCCGCGATTTTCATCAAATACAGTCTTCCTTGTAGCTCCAAAATTTACAAATAACCCTCTTGCTGCATTTGACTTACATTCATTATATATATTTAATATCCTTTCATAATTTCTTTCCCTTGTTTGAGCCATAGGTAGTTTATATAAATTTACAGCTTCATCAAAATTTACTACAAAGCCAGAATATCCTATATCTGAAAATAATTCTGCTAAATTTTTAATAGCATCATACCAATTATCATCATTTATTATCCTTTCAATCCCAAGCTCCCTTTTTGATTCAGTCTTAGTATCTATATCACCGCGTATCCACCTTAAAGCCTTTAGCTTCAATACTTTATTATCCTTCACTATGCCTTCATAGTATTTAGCAATAGCTTGACCTAATTCGTAGGATAAGCCAACTGAATTAAAAGAGCTGGTAACATTTAATATCTCATTTTCTACAATTTCCTTATTTTCTATCATCAATAATTCGTTCGTAGGTATATTATCTCTTTTAGAAATATTCATAATGATTCTATTTATCCATTCTTCCAATATAGTATTTATAGCATTACCATCTTGAGAAGTCTGCACAACTATATTATCTATTATCTCACTATACAAAGCCCTTGCCTTCCCATCAGAAGCATAAAATCTTCTTGTAGGAGTCAAATCCACTGTAGACACAACAAAGTTTTTTTGTACTGCAATAGACTCTATAGTTCCAAGCATAAAACTTTTTCCGCTGCCAAAATCACCTACCCAAAATCTTATATCACTTCCACCTTGGGCTATAGAATCCAAAATAGAAATAATTTCTTGAACTTCTTCGTTTCGGCCAACTAAAAGATGTTGAATTCCTCTGCGGGGTACTATACCACCTTCTAAGGCCTTTATAATATTATCAGCTTCCTTTGGACTTACCCTACTTTTCACTCATAACCAACTCCTTTATTGTATCTACATAAAAATCATCTATCTTAATATAATCATCTTTAATTATAATTACCTGATCCTGCACATATTCATAAAGCTCTTGATTTATATCACTTATAAAAGCATTTAACAAAGTGCCGTTATCCATAGCTATTTTTTTGCCCTCTTCAACTTCAATAGAACCCTTATCTAATATCAAATTTAAGAAATCTTCATGCTTGATCTTCGGTTTGTCATCACATTTATCTATTACTATTTCCTTCTCAAAATTATTTTCATGAAATTCTTTATTTTCCCCTTCATCCCCTATATATTCTTTAACAATCTCAACAGTTTCACTAAGTTCCCTCTTTGATACCTCTACCTTGTCCATATTTAATTTTATTTTCCTTCTAATAGGGGTTTTAAGCTTTACTAATCTATTAAGAAGTTTTAATGACAATACTTCTTTAGATTTTAGAATATTTTCATATATGGAGATATTACTATGGTGGATAATGTTTTTCAATAATTTAGCATTTTTTTGGCTTAATTTTTCTTCCCTCTCTATTCCATATAAACAGAGTAGCAATAAGTTTTCATCATCCGTCTTCTTAGCTATTTCCTTTGCTATTTTTACAAAGTCTTCATCTTCCTTATAATCAATTAAAATACTTATTCTTTTATCAGCCTCAGCCATTAATACTTTCTCTGCCTTAAGCTTCCAATCACTGGGATTATTTTTAATCATATCATTCAATATTTCTATTAATTCTTCATGATTTATACCATTTTTATACTCAATAAGCTTATTATTTATATCATCCACAAGTTCTTTTGGAAAGTACCTCTTAATATTATCCTGTTCCTTGCTGATATTTAAAATCTGAGTATTTGGCACGACCTCCCTTATAGCATTTTCTGAAACCTTTATTAAGGATGCTAAAATATTGTAACCTGCAAAATATACATATCCGCCATCTAATATATTTTTTAAAGCAGTCCTATTCTTATTTTTCCATTTTAAATCTTTTTCTAATCCACTAGATATAATCTGCCAGATTTCTAAGTATAACATTATAATTTGTTTCTTTATCTCATGTATATCCCATACTATTGTGGTTCTCGCTGGGGTAGTATTTAAAATTCTTAACTCTTTTTTACTGAATTCCCTGCTGCCTCTAAGCTTCCCATCTTTATCCCACCACTTCCTTGGCAATCCATTTTCCGTTAAATTAAAATATATCAACGTATTTTCTTTTGGTGGTGATACACATTTTTCAAGTTCCTGAGCTTTAACAAAAACTTTATCTCTAAGATCCCTTCCAAAATATCCTTCAAATATATTATAGGTGTATAAATTATAATAACCACCACTGTATGCCTTAATTATATGTTCTTCTGATATGCAATAAATAGTATATAAAATATTATAATAATACCCAGCTCCTGCTTTTGTTCTTCTTACTTCCTTATTCAAAGAAGTCTTATTTTTTCTTAATTCCCCATCAATAAAATCACAAAGCTTTTCATAAAGAATTAAAGTTTCATCCTTTACTTGTGATACTCCCATTTTATTCCTTCCAAAAGGTAAAACCAATTCCTTTATCCAATTGATTTTAACAGTTTCTTTTAATTCATTTTTTTCAGGTATTTTAATAGGTTTAATATCAGATACTTCAATTATCTTAATTTCATTCGTTCCCCCTTTCTCATCTATTCTTTCATCTATAGTCTCCTTATTTTTCTGCCCATTATTTGAACTTTTTAATCCCACTATATTTCTATTTTTATCAATATTACTATTTGCATATTTGTTTTTCAATAAGATCATACCTTTGATTATATAAACTATGCCCTCTATAAAATATATTAACATTAAAATAACTGCTGCATACACTTTACCAAACTTTGTGGGGTTTGTTTAGAAGAACCGATCCAGGGGCGTAGCAACCGTTTGTGATATTATAGGTGCTAGCCATCGGATAAATAAAAAAAGTTAGATACTTTCAACAAGCCCCTAACTTTTTTCATAAAGCGTATTACAATTATAGGGAATTTCTCTTTTAATTAAACCTTTTTAAACTCTAACTTTAAAGCCCGCGCAACAGGCGAATCTAACCATCTGGGAGCATAATAATTACCACCCCGTTGATATGTGTTGGCACATATTAGCAGATACAAACAGGCTTCAAGCCCTTGATAAATAGGGCTATAATGTTTCAGGTTTACGTTTTCTCGATAATAAAAATTTACATGTTATTGCAATTAAAGCGATAATGGAAGCTACTATTGTAATTTGAGTAACTAAAAAAGTTGGCTCACGTAAATAATAAGTAGAAAATATAACATGAAGAATACTACTAACAATTCTAATAGACAGCAGAGAAACAAAACTTATAATTAAGTATTCAATCAGACCTTTATATTCTTTGTCCCTATACTTAAAAAGGCTTAATAGCAAATATACTACATTCATTATAATTAGGAAATTGTCCATAAATGAGGTTAAAGTTGTAATATTGCGCATTTTTTCAAAATAAAACTTTTGTTGTTCTGGATATGCGTTAAACAATTTAGCCAGTTTATTATTTGAAACCTCTAAATATAAATAAATTGCATTTAAAATATAGAAGAGTAATAAGTAAAATTTAACTAATTTATTGCCTTTAAAATTTATGTCTATATAGTTTTTAAATTTAGTTAATAAATTAGGCATAATACCCCTCCTAAATAAATCTATTACTTGAATTATATAACAAAATTAAAAATATGCCAAGTCCTAGCATGTTGAAATAGCAATAATAAAATTATTTAGCTTAATTGAAAAAGTAACTTC
>DHEX01000013.1 GCA_002400085.1 Clostridiaceae bacterium UBA4839
AAAAGGCTTGATATTGATAAAGATGATTATATGAAAAATACTATATGGAATAATATAGGTGATAAACTTTCCCAGCAGGAAGCTGAGGATTATATAAGTTTTTTCTATGAAAGAGACTTTATAACAGAGCGGGAGGCAAGACTTATGAAGAGTGTAGTAAATGATAAAATATTAAATATCCCTCAAAGGGATAATATAAGATCGCAGATTTTAAAATCAATGCTTATTGCATTAGTTGATTAGGAGGTGTTTTTTATGTTATGTCAAAATTGTAATAAAAAAGAAGCAACAGTTCATATTACTAAAATAATTAATGGTGTTAAAACAGAATTACATCTTTGCGAGGATTGCGCAAGGGAAAATCCAGAAGTTAATTTATCCCAGCCTTTTGGAATTGGAGTTCCATTTTCCTTCCAAAATATATTAGATGGGTTATTTGAAGTTTCAGGAATTGAAAAGAAAGAAGTTAATGATGAAATCAGGTGCCCTGTTTGCAATATGAGTATGGAGGATTTTAGAAGAACAGGGAGAGTTGGATGTGGAAATTGTTATGCAGCATTTAAAAATGAGATGATCCCATTAGTTAAGAGAATTCATGGAGGCGTTCAGCATACAGGTAAGGTACCAAAGAGAACCGGAGGGTTACTTAAGGTCAGAAGAGATATAGATAAATTAAAGGAAGAACTTAAAACATCTATAGATAATGAAGAATATGAGAAGGCAGCAGAAATAAGGGATAAGATTAAGGAACTTGAAAAGAGCGCAGATAATGAAAATAATAAAGGCAAGGGGGAGAAATAAATGGCTAATTTATATTCAAACATGAACGGCAGCGATATAATCATTACAAGCAGAATAAGGCTTGCAAGAAATATAAAAGATATTCCTTTTCCCCACAAGTTAGATGAAGATAAATCAAATGAAATAATAGACAAGGTATATGGTACATTATCAGGTGATGATTTGCAGGGGATAGGCCCTTTTAATCTTGTAAGGTTTAACAAGTTGAGCAGTGCTGAAAAGTTTTCTATGGTGGAAAGACATCTTATAAGCAAGGAGCTTATAAGCAATGCTTCTAAAAGTGCCGCTATTGTAAATGAAAATGAGAATGTTTCAATAATGATAAATGAAGAAGATCATATAAGGCTTCAAGTTATGATGCCGGGATTTAAGCTTAAAGAAGCTTTAAATTATGCTAATGAATTAGATGACATTATAGAAGGGAAAATAGATTATGCTTTTGACAATAAACTTGGATATTTAACAAGCTGTCCTACGAATGTAGGAACAGGGCTTAGAGCTTCAGTAATGCTTCATCTTCCTGCTCTTTCTATTTCAAAGAGTGTAGGGGGAATACTTAATACTTTAAATCAGGTCGGTATGACCATAAGAGGAATATATGGAGAAGGAAGCAGCAGCGAAGGTAATATTTATCAGGTATCAAATCAGGTTACTTTAGGCCTTTCAGAAGAAGAAATTATAAACAGTTTAATTGCAGTAGTAGGTAAAATAGTGGATCAAGAAAAAGCTGCAAGAAATGCTCTTAATGAAAAGCAGGGAAAAGAGCTTGAAGATGATCTCTATAGATCCATTGGAATATTAAAGTATGCAAGAATGCTTTCATCCCGTGAAGCATTAAATCTTCTTTCAAATGTAAGAATGGGGATTGATATGGGAATAATTAAGGATGTTAAACCTGAAGTTGTAAATGAACTTATAGTTAAAGTTCAGCCAGCTACACTTCAGCTTCAATCAGATAAAGAACTTTCAGGTGCAGAAAGAGATGAATTAAGAGCTGCTATTGTAAGAGATGCTCTATAAAGGATATTGGAGGTGTAAAAATGTTTGGAGGATTTACAGAAAGAAGTCAAAAAGCTTTATATTATGCAGCAGGGGAAGCACAAAAGCTTGGCCACAACTATATGGGCACAGAGCATGTACTTCTTGGGATTGCCTTGGAAGGCGGTCAGGCATCTAAGATATTAAGCGATATGGGAGTTACAGCTGATAAAATAAGAGATGAAATAATAGATGTTGAAGGGAAAGGTGATTTAGGATTCATGCTTTCCGAAATTCCACTTACTCCAAGGACTAAAAGGCTTATTGAAGTTGCAAAAGATGAGTCAAGGGAGTTAAATCATAATTTTGTAGCACCAGAGCATCTTCTTCTTGCAATAATAAAAGAAGGTGAAGGGGTAGCCTATGGAATTCTTTTAAGGCTTGGAGTTGACATGGAGAAACTTTATAGTGAAATAATAGATAACATGGGTTCTGCAGAAAATTCTTCATCAAAAAAGTCAAAAAGGGGCGGAAAGGATGTACCAACACCTAATCTTGATCAATATGGACATGACCTTACCAGTATGGCAGAGGATGGGAAACTTGATCCTGTAATTGGTAGAGACAAAGAAACAGAAAGGGTTGTAGAAATTCTTTGCAGGAGAACAAAAAACAATCCTTGTCTTATAGGTGATCCAGGTGTAGGTAAAACTGCTATTGCAGAAGGCCTTGCTCAAAAAATATATGAGGGAAATGTCCCTGAAATTTTAAGGGGTAAAAGGGTTGTAACTCTTGACCTTGCAGGTATGGTTGCAGGTTCTAAGTATAGAGGAGAATTTGAAGAAAGAATTAAAAATGTAATGAGCGAGATAAAAAAAGCTGGAAACATTCTTTTGTTTATAGATGAGGTTCATACTTTAGTTGGAGCTGGTGCTGCTGAGGGAGCTATAGATGCTTCTAATATATTAAAGCCAGCTTTGGCAAGAGGTGATATTCAGGTAATAGGTGCAACTACTACTGATGAATATAGAAAATATATTGAAAAGGATTCAGCTTTAGAAAGAAGGTTTCAGCCTGTTGTTGTAGGTGAGCCTACAAAGGAAGAATCTCTTCTTATATTAAAGGGACTAAGGGATAAATACGAGGCCCATCATAAAGTTAAAATTACAGATGAAGCCCTAAAAGCAGCAGTTGATTTTTCAGACAGATATATAACAGACAGATTTCTTCCTGATAAGGCTATAGACCTTATGGATGAGGCTGCATCTAAAGTAAGACTTAAAAATATGACTCCGCCTGTGGATGTTAAAAATGTGGAGGGGGAGCTTGAAAAGGTTAGAAAAGATAAGGATGAAGCAGTCAATATGCAGGAATTTGAGAAGGCTGCAAAGCTTAGAGATAAGGAAAATGAGCTTTTAGACAAGCTTTCAAAGATGAGAGATGACTGGAAAAATCAAAAGGACAGCAATATGCCTGAAGTGGGTGAAGAGGATATTGCCAATGTAGTTTCAAATTGGACTGGAATCCCTGTTCAAAAGCTTACAGAAAGTGAATCTGAGAGGCTTTTAAAGCTTGAAGAAACTCTTCATAAGAGGGTAATAGGTCAGGATGAGGCAGTTGAATCAGTTTCTCGTGCAGTAAGGCGTGCAAGGGTAGGTCTTAAAGATCCTAAAAGACCTATTGGCTCTTTTATATTCTTAGGGCCAACTGGTGTTGGTAAGACAGAGCTTTCAAAGGCATTAGCTGAGGCTATGTTTGGGGATGAAAATTCAATTATTAGAATTGATATGTCAGAGTATATGGAAAAATATACAGTTTCAAGGCTAATAGGTTCACCTCCAGGATATGTAGGTTATGATGAAGGAGGGCAGCTTACTGAACAAGTAAGAAGGCATCCTTATTCTGTAGTCCTCTTTGATGAAATTGAAAAGGCACATCCAGATGTATTTAATGTGCTGCTTCAAATTCTTGAAGATGGAAGGCTTACAGATGGCAAGGGAAAGACCGTTGATTTTAAAAATACAATTATAATAATGACATCAAACGTAGGAGCTACTACAATTAAAAAGCAGCAAACTCTTGGATTTGCTCAAAATGGCAATGAGGCAAAAGACTCTTATGAAAAAATGAAGGACAATGTTATGGAGGATTTAAAGAAAACCTTCAGGCCTGAATTTTTAAATAGAATTGATGATATAATTGTATTCCATGAGTTAAATTCAAATGATCTTGAAAAAATTGTAGATTTAATGCTTAAAACGGTTGTTAATAGAATTAAAGGTCTCGATGTTGATATAAGTTACACAGAAGATTCAAAGAAATTACTTGCAAAGGAAGGCTTTGACCCAACCTATGGAGCAAGACCTTTAAGAAGAGCTATTGTTAAAACTGTTGAGGATAAGCTTTCTGAGGAAATGCTTAAAGGAAATATTAAAAAAGGCGATAGTGTAGTAATGGATGAAAAGGACGGAGAAATCGTATTCAGTAAAAAATAAGGAGCGCAAGGCTCCTTATTTTTTTGTAATTTAGATTTAATCCACCGCTGCGATAAGAAATATATTCCATTCACTTTACCGTTCACAAAGAAACTCTATGTTCATTTCATATATTTCTTTATCTTCGCTGTAACTTGTTTACTAATGAGAAAAAGGGGCGTTTAGGAATTGTTTGTTTTAATTATGTTCTTAACCGTCCCCGATATACCAATACGATATATATATATATATATGCTTTACATAATTTGGTGTATAATAAAAGAAATTGTATCATCTTCTATGTCTAAGAATTACTTAATTAAATAGCATTTTAAAGTTTAATGCTTAGGATTGGATGTGTTATTTTGGACTCTAAATTAAAAACAGTTTATGTATGCCAGGAATGTGGCTATAAATCATCGAAATGGATGGGAAAATGCCCAGAATGTGAAAACTGGAATACTATGGTTGAAGAGATAGAAAGTAAAAATAAAAATGATAAGGGGACAGTTAAAAGTATTTCAAATAGTTTGCCTCCTCTTTCTATAGATAAAATTGAAATAACTGATGAAGAACGGTATACGACCTCTATGGCTGAATTTGATAGGGTTTTAGGAGGAGGAATAGTTAGAGGTTCTTTAATTTTAGTTGGGGGAGACCCTGGGATTGGAAAATCCACGCTTCTTCTTCAAATGTCTAATAATTTAGCAAACCTTGGGAGCAAGGTTTTATATGTATCTGGGGAGGAATCTCAAAAACAGATTAAAATTAGAGCAGATAGATTAAATGCTAACTCAAAAGGGCTTTTAATTTTATCTGAAAATAATACTCAGGTTATTGAAAAGTATATTGATGAAATAAAACCTGATGTAGTTATTATAGACTCAATACAAACAGTTTATAGACCAGAAATTGAATCAGCTCCTGGGAGCGTAAGTCAGGTAAGAGAGGCTACAGCTCTTTTTATGCGAATTGCTAAAACTTATTCTATTACAACTTTTATTGTAGGCCATGTAACAAAGGAAGGAAGTATTGCAGGTCCAAGGGTTTTAGAGCATATGGTGGATACTGTTTTGTATTTTGAAGGTGAAAGATACCATACCTATAGAATTTTAAGGGCACAAAAAAATAGATTTGGCTCAACAAATGAAATTGGAATTTTTGAAATGAAAAGCAACGGGCTAAGGGAAGTTTTTAATCCATCAGAGATGTTTCTATCTGGAAGACCAAAGGATGTACCAGGGTCTTGCGTAGTATGCAGCATTGAAGGTACAAGGCCTGTTCTTGTAGAAATTCAGGCCCTCACATCAGCTACAAACTTTGGTATGCCAAGAAGGATGACTAACGGAATTGATTATAACAGGGTAGTTCTTTTAATGGCTGTGCTTGAAAAAAGGGTAGGAATGCAGCTTCAAACTTTTGATGCCTATGTAAATGTGGCAGGTGGATTAAAAATTGATGAACCAGCCTGTGATCTTGGAATTATATGTGCTATTGCAAGCAGTTTTAGGAATATAGCAATTAGCTCAAAAACTATTTTAATAGGAGAAGTTGGGCTTACAGGAGAAGTTAGGGGCGTAAGCTATATTGAAAAGAGAATAATGGAGGCACAAAAAACCGGATTTACAAAGTGTGTTATTCCAAAGGAAAATTTAAAGGGAATGGAAAAGATTGAAGGAATTCAAATTGCAGCTGTTGGGAATATTTATGAAGCCTTGGATGAGGTTTTAAATTAGAAAATTCCACCTTAGGGGTATATAATGGGGTAGAATTTACTATTTTGATTAATACTTATTAATCATCCCCGATATACTATATGCGATATACTATATACTATACTGATATATGTGATACATATATATATATGTATCACATAATTTGGTGTATAATAAAAGAAGTTGTGAAAAAAGTTTTTAGGGGGGATTCGCTTGAACAGTTTAACTTTTGGACTTTGTCAGATGAGGGTTTCAGATGTGAAGGAGGAAAATATTAATAAAGCAGAAAAGATGATCAATGAGGCGGCAGACAGAGGGGCTGATTTCATTGTGCTTCCTGAAATGTTCAACTGTCCTTATGATAGCAGCTATTTTAGAAAATTTGCTGAGGATAAAAACGGAGAAACGGTAAAAGCATTATCTCAAATTGCAAAGAAAAGAAATATATATATTGCTGGGGGTTCAATTCCAGAGAAGGATCAGGGGGGAAATATTTATAATACTTGCTTTGTATTTGATAAGGGCGGTAATATAATTGCAAAACATAGAAAAGTTCATCTTTTTAACATAGATATGAAGGATAGAATAAAATTTGCTGAGTCAGATGTGTTTAAGGCAGGAGATAAAATTACCCTGTTCGATACTCCTTATGGTAAGATGGGAGTTGCAATATGTTATGACATAAGATTCCCTGAGTTTATTAGAATAATGGCACTAAAGGGAGCTAAATTTATAATTGTCCCTGCAGCTTTTAATATGGCTACGGGGCCAGCTCATTTTGAAGTCCTTTTTAGAAGCAGGGCTATAGATAACCAAATTTATATGATGGGATGTTCACCTGCCAGAGACACTTTAACATCTTATATCTCCTATGGAAATTCAATGATTGTGGATCCTTGGGGAAATGTGGTTTCAAAGCTTGGATATGAAGAGAATATTCTTGTTAAAAAAATAGATGTAGATATGATTGACGAGGTAAGAAAATCACTTCCACTGCTTAAAAACAGAAGGGAAGATCTCTACAGCCTCAAATTAAATGATTGAATTATATTTAAGGTGAAAGATTACCATACCTATAGAATTTTAAGAGCACAAAAAAATAGATTTGGTTTAACAAATGAAATTTAGATTTTTGAAATGAAAAGTAACGGGATGAGGAAAGTTTTTAATCCATCTGTTGAAAATATTTATGAAGCCTTAGATGAGGTTTTAAATTAAAAAGGTCCACCTTAGTGGACCTTTTTTAGCGCATAGAAAATTTTCCAAGTGTTTTTATTTTTTCATCTTCTTGCAGCAAAACATCAAACATACTTATGTCAAGCGCATCACATAAAGCTGCAAGATAGTACAGATTCATCCCAATTTCTTTTTCTAATACTTCTCGGCAGTTATCACAAATCTTACCGCCAATTTGATAGCTTAGATGCTCTGATACATCTTCTAGAGATATATCATTTGGCACCTTTTGCTTTTCAGCTGAGATTTTAATACATCCGCAATTAGTAACTGATTTTGCAAGAGCCCTGTTTATTCTTGAGTTAGACTCACCAAGCTTTGTCATTATATCTATTACACTTTTGTGTCTTACTAAAGATTCACCAACAGTATTTTGAAAATCATCGATTAAAATATTTTGCATGAACTCCCACTCCTTATTAGAAAATTTCAAAAATAATAAAAATGTTTTAGCAACTTAGAGCAAATATTTAGGTGGAAGAATATTTAATTTAATTCTTTATAAATATTATAATTATTAATCTCATAGAATGTCAAATGTCTTTAACCTTTAAAATAGCAAAATATAATAATTTTAATATAATAAAGTAAGGGAACTCCGTACATAGAATCCCTGCTTCATTTGCGAGATTCTTTGGGTGAATAGCTTGTAACATTAAGATATAAGAAGCTGCACTGAAAGGAGTGTCCTAAATGTTTAATATTGGAGATAAAGTTTTTTACCCTGTTTTTGGAGCTGGAGTTATAGCTGAAATTGAAGAAAAAAATTTTCATGGTGTAAGTGGGAAATACTATATGGTTAAATTAGTAAAAAACAGTATGCTTGTTATGATCCCTGAAAAGGATGTTAATAATAAGATAAGAAAAGCAGTTTCTGAGGAGGAAGTTTCAAGCATCATGGAAGCTTTTAAAGAAACTGGTATGAATTTACCTGAAAAATGGAATAAAAGGATGAAGATATACAATGATGCTATAAGAGAAGGCGATATTTTTAAAATGTCGCTGGCAATTAAGAACATCGCATTTTTGTCCCAGACAAAAAAACTATCAAAAAGTGAAAAAAACTTTTTTTATACTTTATTAGGTTATGTATCAGATGAAATTGCACTAGTGCTTTCCAAAGATACAGATGAAATTTATAATATTATTTTAAGCTCTTTAAATTTTAATGAAGAATTAAGTTAAGAAAGGTTTATTTTTATTCATAGAAATTGCATAAAAGTAAAAAGAGTCTGAATTCCTTTAAAAAAAATGTCTATCTTTGCAATTTCTATGAATAGATAATATTATATAAATATAGGACTACATATTTAAATAATCGTTCTATTCAAAAAAATGTAATAATATCTTAACTATATTCCATTGCATTTTATTAGCCCTTAATGTATATTTGTATTAATAATTCTTTGAAAGTAAATGAAATCAACTATTAATAGTTAAAATGTGGGTTAATTATTGAAATTGGAAATAAGTAACTGTAAATTTTAACAAAGTTTACACGATAGCTATCATACATAATGCCCTATCTTTTTTAAGGTGGGCTATTAATATTTATATTTATTATTAATTATATAAATTTATTAGGAGGTGGATTAATGCTTAAGAAGACCTTTAGATGGCTTTTAACTGCTTTAGGACTTATTGTTGGTTATTTTTCAACTAGTGCAATCATGAAAACGCTGATTGCGAAGGGAATCATAAATTTTCCAAATCATTCTTTTACATTTGTAATTATTATTATTATTGGTATCATTATTTTTGGAATTATATTTTATGCCATATCACCTTTTATTATTAATTCCGTTTTAAAGGTAACTGCAGGGTTTGAAAGCGCACTTCAAAAGATACCTACAAGTGATATAGTAATAGGAGTTGGCGGTCTTATTATTGGACTTATAATTGCATTTTTACTTGTTGGGGCTATAGGGAGATTCTTTTCAGCAAATGGTACTCCTACTGTTGCTATTATAGGGAGTTCAATTTCTCTTGTTGTAGAAGTTATTTTTGGAACTTTAGGAGTAAATGTAGCCTTAAAGAAAAAGGAGGATCTTTACAATCTCTTTATCGGTATGAGAAAATCTTCGAAGGATAAGGATAAAAAAGGCAAACTTGATTCAAAGCATGGAGGCTGTAAGCCGAAAATACTTGATACAAGTGTTATTATAGATGGAAGAATATTTGATATTTTGAAAACAGATTTTGTTGAAGGGCCAATTGTAATTCCATCTTTTGTGCTTGAGGAACTTAGACATATTGCAGATTCATCAGATGATATGAAAAGAACGAGGGGCAGAAGAGGTCTTGATATATTAAATAAAATTCAAAAGGAACTTTCTATTCCAGTTGAAATTTGTGAAAAGGATTTTGATAACATAGCGGAAGTAGATAGTAAACTTTTAAAATTAGCACAGCAAATGAATGGCAAGGTTATTACAAACGATTTTAATTTAAATAAAGTGGCAGAGTTTCAAGGGGTGCCTGTTCTTAATATTAATGAACTTGCAAATGCAGTAAAGCCGGTAGTAATTCCGGGTGAAGAAATGCATATTCATATTGTAAAGGATGGAAAAGAAGCGGGTCAGGGGGTAGCTTATCTTGATGATGGCACCATGATTGTAGTTGAAGGCGGCAGAAAGTATGTTGGGAATGAGGTAGACGTTGTTGTAACCAGTGTACTTCAAACTGCAGCAGGCAGGATGATTTTTGGCAAAATAAAAAATGGACAGGATAAAGCAGTATAAAAAAGAGACAAATTTTTAAATATAGTATTATAGATATGGAATTAGTGTATGATAAGCACTAATTCCATATTTTTTTATTGACAAAATTTTGTTAAGGGTTAAAAATTGAATTGGAAAGTAAAAGCTATGTTTAAAAGTTATTTGAGACACAGCATAATAAATAAACGGGAGTTGATTTTATGAATTCAGCAGTGATAGTGGCTGGAGGCAGCGGCAGCAGAATGGAAAGTTCTGTTAAAAAGCAGTATATAAGGCTTAATGAAAGGGAAATACTTTCTCTTTCTATAGAGGCATTTGAAAAAACTAACGCGGTGGATGAAATTGTTGTTGCAGTTCCAGCTGAGGATATAAACTATGTAAATGAATATATTGTGGATAAGTATGAATTTAAAAAAGTTAGATGTATTGTTTCCGGCGGAGATACAAGGCAGGCTTCTGTATTAAGCGCTCTTACATCTTGCAATAAAAATACAGATATTGTGGCAATTCATGACGGAGCAAGACCTTTCGTATCTAAGGATGTGATTGAAGAATGTTTTAAGCAGGCAGAAAGCTTTGGAGGAGCAGCTTGTGCTGTTAAAGTAAAGGATACTTTAAAGTCAGCAGATGATGAGCTGTTTTTTTCAGGAACCTCTGACAGGGAGAAGCTTTATATGGTACAAACGCCTCAAGCTTTTAACTATAAAAAAATACTTGAGGCCCATAAGTTGGCAAAGGAATCAGGTTTTTTAGCTACAGATGATACTCAAATTGCTGAGAAGTTTGGAATGAAGGTAAAGATTGTTGAGGGAAGCTATTTAAATATAAAAATCACTACAAAAGAAGATCTCCTAATTAGTCAGGGGATTTTAAACTCATTAAATAAGTGAGATAATTTGCAATTACTGTTTGTACTAATTCGCGAATATGATATAATTATATAAATTATTTTGGAGATGAAAATATGGATATTAGAGTAGGCCATGGATATGATGTACATAAGCTTACACAGGGGAGAAAGCTCATATTAGGGGGAGTAGATATTCCTTATGAAAAAGGACTCCTTGGACATTCAGATGCGGATGTACTAACTCATGCTGTAATGGATGCACTTCTTGGGGCTTTAGCTCTTGGAGACATAGGAAAGCATTTCCCTGATAATGATGAAAAATATAAAGGAGCTAATAGCTTAGGGCTCCTTTTATTGGTTAAAAACATTATAGAAGAAAAGGGCTACAGCATTTCAAATATAGATTCCACCATAATTGCACAAAAACCAAAGCTTTCACCATATATTTATAATATGAGGAAAAATATTTCAAAAACCCTTTGTATTGATATAGATAGGGTTAGTGTGAAGGCAACTACAGAGGAAGGGCTTGGCTTTATAGGTAGTGGTGATGGGATAAGTGCTCATGCTGTTGTACTTTTATCCAAAGTTTAGTGCTCCCTAATATCTAAGTGACGTTAAGCTTCTGGGTAAGTTCTTCTAAGCTTCAGATTACGTTTGTATTTCCTTTTAAGCAAACTTCATTTGAAGCTAAGAACCATTTAATTCAAATAAAGCATTAAAAGGAGGGGAAATTTTGATCGAAATTAAAAATCTTTCAAAAGAATTTAAAAATATAAAAGCAGTAGATGATATATCTTTTAAAGTAAGTAATGGAGAAATTGTTGGACTATTAGGAGAAAACGGGGCAGGAAAAACTACCACACTTAGAATGATTGCAACTATGCTTAAGCCAACAGGGGGGACTGCTGCTATTAATGGATTTGACCTTGTAAAAGAGCCAGATATGGTAAGAAGCCAAATTGGAATTTTGTTTGGCGGAGAGGTTGGTCTTTATGACAGGCTTACTGCAAGAGAAAACATTAAATATTTTGCAGACCTTAACAACATGGATGATAAGGAAGCAGATAAAAACATAAAAGAGCTTACAGAACTTCTTGGAATGGAGGAGTTTATAGATAGAAGAGTTGGAAAGTTTTCAAGAGGTATGAAGCAAAAGGTTGCCATAGCCCGATCCATTGTTCACAAACCAAGTGTAATGCTGTTTGATGAGCCAACTATTGGTCTTGATGTCACTTCATCTGTTATTGTTCAGGATTTTATTTTAAGCTGCAAAAAGAATAATAGGGCTATAATATTTTCAAGCCACAGTATGCAGGAAGTTGAAAAACTCTGCGATAGAATTGTAATAATTCACAAGGGAAAGATAATTGAGGATTCAACTATTGAAGACCTGAAAGAAAAGTATAGCGGAAACTTGGAAGAAGTTTTTGTAAGACTGGTAGGTGGTAAAGATGAACTTTAAGATAATGTCTGTAGTTTTTAAAAAAGAAATTAAGGATATGTTCCGTGATAAAAAAACTATTATACTTGGCATACTAATCCCTCTCCTTATATTTCCAGTAATGTATGGGTTTATGGGAAAATCTATGGAAGATTCTCAAGAGAAGGTTCAGAAAAACTTAAAGATTGCTATTAAAGATGAGGGAAACAGTTCTTTTAATGAATATATAAAATCCCAGGAAAATATTACTATTATTAAATCTCAGGATTTAAAAAAGGATGTCCAAGATGGAAAGATTTATGCAGGAATTGAAATCCCTAAGGATTTTGATGATTCTATAAAAAATGATAAGCAAGTTGAACTTAAAATTGTTTATGATGATGCCAGTCAAAATTCGTCTATGGCTATGGATATTATAAAATCTATGGCTGATACTTATTCAAAGGGAGTTGTAAAGGAAAGATTAATAAAAATGGGAGTGGATGAATCTATTTTAACTCCAATGGTTATTAAAGAGGATATTGTAGCAAAGGAAAAAACCAATGTAGGCAGAATGATTTTGTCTATGATGCTTCCATTATTTTTAATAATTTATTCAATTTCAAGTCCAATGGCTGCAGCTACAGATCTTGGTGCAGGTGAAAAAGAAAGAGGGACTTTAGAGCCTCTTTTAACTACAAAGGCAAGCCGTATGAATTTACTTTTTGGTAAGTTCTTTGCAATTACTCTTATGGGGTTAATTGGAACTATAGCGTCTATTACAGGGCTTTTGATATCTTTTAAGACTTCTCCAAGTTTGTTTGGGGGAGATGCTTCTGTAGTTTTTCCTGCAAAGACTTTAATTATAATTGCAGCTCTTACAATTTTTGTAACTATGATTTTTGGAGCTTTAGAGCTTTCTGTAAGTATCTATGCAAGATCTTTTAAGGAAGCACAAACTTATCTTTCACCATTAAGCATTGTTGGAATGGCAGCAGCATTTTCAACTTATATGATTGATGTGAAGGATATTTCACCGGTTTACTTGAATATTCCTATTGTAAATATTTCTGTAGTTTTAAAGGAAATAATAAATGGTATTTATAATCCAATGCATATTATTTTAACTTTTGTATGGTCAGGAGTTTATATAACTATTTCTATATTGTTTGCAAGGTATATGTTTAGCAAGGAAGAAGTAATTTTTAGAACGTAAGGCTGATTTCTTAATTTTGATTAATGCTTGTTCTGATAAGAAAAATATATTTTATTCAATTTGTCCTTTGCAAGACTAAATTAGACCGAAAAGAAAAAGTCCATATTTACTTTTACGATTATATATGGTAAAAAATAACAACGGCTATAATAAAATGTGTTGAATATTTTTATCCATCTGCTATAATAATATAAAAAATAATATAAAAAACTATGAAGGGAAGAGTAGAAGCTTTAACCATTTAAGAGAGAAGCTGCCACCGGCTGAAAGCGGCTTTAATGGAGGGTTTTGAAGTATGCGTCCTGGAGTTGCTTTAGCGAAACTTAGTAGCTAAAGACGGCAGTACCGTTAATGTTTTAAGTGGGGTTAAATGAATTGTAATATTTATTTAATTCAATTAGAGTGGAACCGCGAAGTCCTTCGTCTCTATGACGAGGGGCTTTTTTTAGATAATTATTAATATATGTAAACTGTGAATTGTGAATAAAAAGAGGAGGTCTATTTTATGGGTATTAAGATTTACAATACTCTTACGAGAAAAAAGGAAGAATTTGTGCCAATAACTGAAGGCGAAGTTAAGATGTATGTCTGCGGTCCTACTGTGTATAACTTCTTTCATATAGGGAATGCCAGAACATTTTTAGTTTTTGATACTGTGAGAAGATACTTTGAATACAGAGGATATAAGGTAAGATTTATTCAAAATTTTACAGATATTGATGACAAGATGATTAAGAAGGCTAATGAAGAGGGAGTAACAGTTAAAGATATTGCAGACAAGTATATAAAAGAATATTATACGGATGCGGATAAGTTAAATTTGAAAAGAGCTACAGTAAATCCAAGAGCTACAGAGCATATGGATGAAATTATAAGCTTTATTAAGGATTTAGTTGACAAAGGTTATGCTTATGAAGTTGATGGGGATGTTTATTTTGAAACAAGGAAATTTAAAGGATATGGAAAGCTTTCGCATCAAAGTATTGATGATTTAGAGGCAGGAGCTAGAATTGACATTGATGAGAGAAAAAAAGACCCTATGGATTTTGCACTGTGGAAGGCTCAAAAGTTAGGAGAGCCTGCATGGGAAAGCCCATGGGGAATGGGAAGACCGGGATGGCATATTGAATGTTCAACTATGGCATCTTCTCTTCTTGGAGAAACTATAGATATTCATGGAGGTGGAGCTGACTTAATATTTCCTCATCATGAAAATGAAATTGCTCAAAGTGAAGCAAGGAGCGGAAAACAATTTTCAAGATATTGGATGCATGCAGCATATCTTAATATTGATAATCAAAAGATGTCAAAGTCTTTAAATAATTTCTTTACTACAAGGGAGATACTGGAAAAGTATGATGCAGATGTTGTAAGGCTGTTTATGCTTTCAGGGCATTACAGAAATCCAATTAATTTTAGTTTAGATCTTATGGAGCAGGCAAAATCTGGCATTGAAAGAATGAAAAATTCTCTTACAAATTTAAAGTATATAGTTGAAAACGGAGAGGACAGGGAACTTACCGCTGAGGAAAAAGAAATAAGTTTAAGGCTTAATGCTTATAAGGATAAGTTTATTGAAGTTATGGATGACGATTTTAATACTGCAGATGGAATTTCAGTTATATTTGATTTAATAAGGGATGCTAATACTAACATAAATGAAGCTTCACCTAAAAAACTTGCTCAAAATGCGATAGAGCTTATTTATGATCTTTTAAGCCCTCTTGGAATTCTTCAAAATACTGATGAGGATGGACTTGATGAAAAAATTGAAAAAATGATTGAAGACAGGCAAAGGGCAAGAGAGGAAAAGAATTTTAAAGAAGCAGATAGAATAAGGGATGAGCTTAAAGCCATGGGAATTATTCTTGAAGACACAGCAAAGGGTGTAAGATGGAAAAGGGCATAAGCATAGGAGGAAAAAATGAATAAAAATTATAGCGCTTTTGATATAATAGGACCAGTTATGATTGGACCATCCAGCTCTCATACGGCAGGTGCAGTAAGGCTTGGGAAGGCAGCAGCTGCTATTGCAGGTTCTGATGTAGAAAAAGTTACATTCTTTCTTCATGGTTCATTTGCAAAAACCTATAAGGGACATGGAACAGATAAGGCTCTTCTTGCAGGGGTTTTAGGTATGGAAACCTACGATGAAAATATTAAATACTCTTTTAGAATTGCTGATGAAGCAAATCTTAAATATGAATTTGTTGAAACGGATCTTGGAGATGTTCATCCTAATACGGTAAAATTTCTATTTAAAAAGAAAAATGGTGATGAGTTATCAGTTACAGGTTCATCTATAGGCGGCGGGAGCATTTTAATAACTGAGGTTGAAGGGGAGGAAGTAGAGTTTACTGGCGATTTCCCAACAATTATTACAAGTCACTATGACAGACCGGGAATTATAACTCAGGTGACTTCAATTCTATCAGGCATGGGAGTTAACATTGCATTTATGAAGGTCTTTAGAACTACAAGAGGTGATAAGGCAAGTATGGTAGTTGAAACAGATAGTCCTGTACCAAAAGAGGCTTTGGATTTGATTTCAAAAATAGATAATATAATTAAAGTTAAAATAATAAATCCAGTATAGGGGGGAAAAAATGATTACAAGTGGACATGAGCTTTTAGAGCTTTGCGAAAAAGAAAATAAAAGTATAAGCGAAGTAGTTATTGAGGATCAAATAAAAGCTTTGGGACTAACAAGAGAAGAACTCTTTGAGAAGATGAGGGTTAATCTTAATGTTATGAAAAGAGCAGCAAAACTTGCTGTTGAGGAGGACATAAAATCTGTAAGTGGCCTTTTAGATGGGGACGCAAAGAGGATAAATGAGAGAAATTTAAAAGGGGATACTATTTGTGGTGATAGAATAAATAGGGCTATGACAAGAGCTCTTTCCTGTCTTGAAGTAAATAGCTCCATGGGAAGAATTGTTGCAGCTCCTACTGCAGGATCCTGCGGAATTCTTCCAGCAGTTTTAATTACAGTTGCTGAAACAAATAATTCCAGTGAAGAGAATATGATAAAGGCACTTTTCACTGCCTCAGCGGTGGGCGGAATTATTGCACATAATGCTACAGTTTCAGGAGCAGAGGGAGGATGCCAGGCAGAATGCGGCTCAGCTTCAGCTATGGCAGCAGCTGCTGCAGTAGAGCTTTCTCATGGAAGTCCTGAAATGAGCCTTGATGCAGCAGCAATTACATTAAAATGTGTTCTCGGGCTTGTGTGTGATCCTGTGGCAGGCCTTGTAGAATCCCCCTGCGCAAAGCGAAATGCAATGGGGGCTGTAAATGCTATGGCAGCAGCAGATATGGCGCTTTCTGGAATTAAAAGTATTATACCTTTTGATGAGATGGTTATGGCTATGTACAAGGTAGGTCGCTCTATGCCCTGTGAGCTTAAAGAAACCGCCTTGGGAGGCACTGCAGCTACTCCAACTGCAATTGAAATAAGCAAAAAAATCTTTGGAAAGGATTAGCAGCATCAGGCAAGTGGTAAATGAATAATTTTTTTATTTCTGTAAATTATATGAGTAACAAGAATTAAAAACATACTTGTTATTTAAATTTTTTGCAGGAGGCGATATTATGGAAAAAGACTTTGAAAAGGGAGAGTACGAGGAAGCTGTAGAAAGGGCTAAAGGAATGATTGAGGCAGGGGTTCCTACTCTTGAAATCATGGACAAAACAGGTCTTGGTGAGGATGACATAAGAAAGATTGTTAAAAAAAGAGAGAGGGAAGGTATGTATTAGCCAGGTAAATGGCAAAGAATTGAGAATTAAGAATTAAGAATGAAGGTTAAGAAATTCAGCTCTGCTGAATTTCTTTTTTTTAAAAACTAAGAATAACCGATAAGAACTATGAAGTTTTGATTTAATTTTTACTTTTAATTCTCAATTCTCCATTATAATAATTCCAGGTTTATTTTACTTTAGTCTTGTAAAATTTTCATAAAACTTGTAGAATTTTTATAAAGCTTCTCATTGAAATTTTAATGTGGGGGATGCTTCCACACCGAAGCAGAAAAGTGGGACTTCACCTTAATAATAGGGCGGGAGTTTTGAAGATAGATAAAAATAAAGGAGGCTGTCGCTATTATATGGCGGTATAAATTCATATGGATGATATAAATAATGTTATTAGCGGAGTATTTGATTTTTCAAATTTAAGTGATATGGAAGTAAGGGTATTAAATCCTCTTGAATGGGCTTATATTGGGGATGCAGTTTATGAACTTTTTGTAAGAAGTCATACTTTATCCTTAAAAAAGGGCGGTATTCATGAGCATCATATAGAATCAGTAAAGTTTGCAAAAGCAAAATCACAAGCAAAGCTGCTAATGAGCATAATGCCCCGCCTTTCTTCAGAGGAGCAGGATATTGTAAGAAGGGGCAGGAATACAAAAACAAATCATATTCCTAAAAATGCTGATGTATTAGAGTACAGGCAGGCTACTGCTTTTGAGGCACTTATAGGGTACCTTTACCTTTCAAGAAAATACAGCAGGGTTTCGGAAATAATGAGGATGGTTTTTGAAATTGATGAACAGGAACATCAGAAAATTTGAATATGCATCTTGTTAATTTAAAATAATTTGGGTGGTGATTTTATGGAAACGAGTTTAAAGGTTAATTTAATTGCGCATACTCCTGAGCCTGAAAAGGTGGTAGCTGCTGCAGCAAAGCTGTGCTACAGCAAAAGTGGAGCAACTGATATAATGGATAATTTAGATAAGGAAAAAACAGATAAGTTTATTGATATGCTTATGAGTTTAGGGCATGAATCTCCTATTGAACATGTAAGTTTCACTTTTGCAATAGAGGGGGTTTCAAGAGTTTTAACTCACCAGCTGGTAAGGCATAGAATAGCTTCCTATTCACAGCAAAGTCAAAGATATGTAAAACTTGAGGGATTTGAGTATGTAATTCCTCCTGCAGTAAAAAATAATAAGGAAGCAAGAGATATTTTTGAAAAGTCTATGGAAAAGGATCAGGAAGATTATGAGAAGTTAGCTAAAATTCTTACAAATTCTCATGTAAATGAGCTTGTGGCATCTGGCATGGATGAAAAATCTGCTTTAAAAGCAGCAGAAAAAATGGCTATTGAGGATGCAAGATATGTACTTCCTAATGCATGCGAGACGAAAATTGTAGTTACCATGAATGCAAGATCCCTTTATAATTTTTTTAATAAAAGATGCTGTAACCGTGCACAGTGGGAAATAAGGGAATTGGCGGAGTTGATGCTTTTAGAGGTTAAAAAGGTTGCACCTTCATTATTTAAATATGCAGGACCTCCCTGCATCAAAGGTGAATGCCCTGAAGGAAAGATGTCCTGCGGGAAGGCACTTGAGATGCGAAAAAAATATGGTAATATATAATATTGATGAAGTAAAAAAGTGGGACTCCACTTTATAGAAGCTATACATTGCACACATTATTGGCAATAAACTTGTAAATACATAAAAGCCTATAAAATAAGCTTTTTTCATAGAACCAGTAAGCTATTTATGGAAATTAATTCTTAAACTTCTTCCAGTAAGTAGATTAATCTGATTTTATAAATAAGCATAAATTTTATATGAAAGTTTTCAAAGCCTTATAATATGCTGGCTTTGCTAATTACCAATTGATTACTAAAGCTGTGTGCAATGTATAGTTTATAGAGGGTGGAATCTTGAAAATAGATAAAAAAGGAGTAATTATATGGTTAAGAGAAATGAATTTAAAGGTGAAAAAAGGATGAATAGTGAAAGAAGACCTCAAGGAGTAAGGGATGATTATAGAGCTAGAGATATAGATGAAAATATTTCTGAGGATATAATTATTGGAAGAAATCCCGTTATAGAGGCATTAAAGTCAGGGAAGACTGTAGAAAAAATATATTTGCAGAAGGACAATATTGAAGGTACCCTAAGAGTAATTGAAGCTATGGCAAAAGAAAAGGGAATTGTAACAAGTGCTGTAGATAGAAGAAAACTTGATGAAATGTCAGGGTATGGAAGCCATCAAGGTGTAGCTGCAAGGGTTACTCCTTTTGTTTATTCTACTATAGATGAAATTTTAAAAGTTGCAGAGGAAAAGGGTGAAGATCCTTTTATTATAATTCTTGATGAAATTGAGGATCCTCATAATTTAGGCTCTATTATAAGGTCTGCCAATGTATTAGGCGCTCATGGAGTTATAATTCCTAAAAGAAGATCTGCTCTTATAACGCAGGTAGTTTCAAAAACTTCAGCAGGAGCTACAGCTTATACAAAGGTAGCCAAAGTTACAAATATAAACCAAACTATTGACTATCTTAAAGAAAAAAAGCTATGGATAATTGGGGCAGACATGGATGGCGAGATATGTTCAAAGTGTAATTTAACGGGGCCTGTTGCTGTAGTTATTGGGAATGAAGGCAGTGGAATATCAAGGCTTGTAAAAGAACATTGTGATATCATTGCAAGTATTCCTACTTTAGGGGACGTTGGTTCACTTAATGCATCTGTAGCTGCAGGTGTTATAATGTATGAAATTTTAAGGCAGAGGAATTTATAAATTGAATGAAGTACGTTATCTTTTTGTTGATGGTTATAATGTAATAAATTCATGGGAAGAACTTAGGGAGCTAAGAGATACTGACCTTGAAGAAGCAAGATATAAACTTATAGATATGATGATTGAATATGTAACTTTAAAGGGCTTAGAGACATATGTGGTTTTTGATGCACATTATGTTAAAGGAAGTTTTGAGAAAAGAGAAAAATATAAAAATATCAATATAGTATACACAAAAGAAGGCGAAAGTGCTGACTGTTTTATTGAAAAAAATATTAAAGATATGGCTAAAAAGGGTGTAGTTGCTGTAGTTACTTCAGACTATCTTGAACAAAGAATAATTTTTCAGATGGGCGGCATTCGTATAACACCAAATGAATTCCTGTCAGATATTAAGAATTCAAAAAAAATAGTTAAAGAAAAAACTACTTTAAAATACACTGATAAAAAAAATAGTCTTGAACAAAATATAGATGAAAAAACATTAAGAAAATTAGAAAAAATAAGGCGCAACCTTTGAAAAGGCTTGACTTTTACTAAAATTACGATATATAATAAACTCTGTATAGTAGCAGTTCCTTAAAATATAAAAATTCTAATAAATAATAATTTTTAATATGTTTTTTTAAGGCTGTCTATAGATCTTTCAGCGGAAGATTTTACCTTGGGGGGGATTGCAATGGAGTATAATGCTGATTATGATTATAAGCCAAGCAGGTTTGAAGCTTATGAAAACATGGTAGACGAAGAAATTGTTATGCTTGCTAAGGATGGAGATAGTGTTGCTGAGGAATATCTTATATATAAATATAGAAGCTTTGTTAAAGTAAAGACCAAGTCTTATTTTCTGATAGGTGGTGACAAGGATGACATATATCAGGAGGGGATGATAGGTCTTTATAAAGCTATTAGAGATTTTAGACCCAATAAGCTATCATCTTTTAGAGCTTTTGCGGAACTTTGCATTACCCGCCAAATAATAACCGCAATAAAAACTGCTACAAGACAAAAACATATCCCGCTTAATAGTTATGTATCTTTAAACAAGCCTATGTATGATGAGGATTCAGATAGAACGCTTATGGATGTTCTATCCACAATAAAAATTTCTGATCCTGAAGAACTCATGATAAGCAATGAAGAAACGTGCAAAATTCAAAACAAGATGTCTGAGGTTTTAAGCGATTTAGAGATGGAAGTCTTAACCGATTACTTGGATGGAAAGTCTTATCAGGAAATTGCCTGTGATCTTGACAGACATGCAAAATCTATTGATAATGCTTTACAAAGAGTAAAAAGGAAACTTGAAAAGTTTTTGGAAGAGGAAGGCCAGGAGCCATAATTTTGCAATTTGAAGTTAAAATACATAACTTCTTATTGACAGTTTTTTTGTAAAAGTGTAAAATAAATTAACGATGGGATTTATATTAACTTTTGCCCACGTAGCTCAGTTGGCAGAGCGTTACCTTGGTAAGGTAGAGGTCACCAGTTCAATTCTGGTCATGGGCTCCATATTTATATCGAATCTGGCATTTGTTTTAACTCTATATAGTTAAACGGATGCCAGTGAAGCTTCCAAAAACTTATTCTGATAAACCTATGGATGTTGCGTAGGGAAAGAGTGTTTGTGTTTTATATAAGACACGCGTGGATAAGTTTATTTTACCAAAAGCCTAGCCGAAAGCCCATTTCAATCACTGGGATTAAGGCTTATACTGCTTAAATATTTATTAAACGTCTTGAAACGGGCGTTATGCTATCACTAATGGATTGCGGGTGCAGTCCTTGATAGTAAAAGTCTTAGGGAAAATAATCAGCCTTTATGTCATTTGTGATATATTGAAAGTTATTTAGTACCTAAGAACCCCATGACTTTAGTAACTGGGAGTTTCAGAACCATTTTATTGATATTATTACATAATAAAGGGAGGAAAAAAAGATGGCAAAGGCACATTATGAGAGAACAAAACCACATGTTAATATTGGAACAATTGGCCATGTAGACCATGGTAAGACAACACTAACAGCAGCAATAACAACAGTACTATCAAAATACGGCGGAGCACAAGCAACAAGATATGACGAAATAGATAAGGCACCAGAGGAGAAAGAAAGAGGGATTACAATCAATACATCCCACGTTGAATATGAAACAAAGACAAGACACTATGCGCACGTTGACTGCCCGGGTCATGCTGACTATGTAAAGAACATGATAACAGGAGCAGCACAGATGGATGGAGCAATCCTAGTCGTAAGTGCAGCAGATGGTCCAATGCCTCAGACAAGAGAGCATATACTTCTTGCAAGACAGGTTGGAGTTCCATATATCGTAGTATTTTTAAATAAAGCAGATCAGGTAGATGATCCAGAACTAATTGACTTAGTTGAAATGGAAGTAAGAGATTTATTAACAGAGTATGATTTTCCAGGAGATGACACACCAATCATAGTAGGATCAGCATTAAAAGCATTAGAGTGCGGATGTGGAAAACCAGATTGCCCATGGTGTGGAAAGATCCTTGATTTAATGAAGGTAGTAGATGAATATATACCAACACCAGTAAGAGCAACAGACAAACCATTCTTAATGCCAGTAGAAGATGTGTTCACAATAACAGGAAGAGGAACAGTTGCAACAGGCAGAGTAGAAAGAGGAGAGTTAAAGATAGGCGACGAAGTAGAGATAATAGGATTATCAGAAGAGAAGAAGAAGACAGTAGTAACTGGAGTTGAAATGTTCAGAAAGACACTTGATCAAGCAGAAGCAGGAGATAACATAGGAGCATTATTAAGAGGAATAGACAGAGAAGAAGTAGAAAGAGGACAGGTACTTGCAAAACCTGGGACAGTAAATCCACATATACACTTTGAAGGACAGGTATATGTATTAAAGAAAGAAGAAGGCGGAAGGCATACACCATTCTTCAACGGATACAGACCACAGTTTTTCTTCAGAACAACAGACGTTACAGGATCAATAAAACTTCCTGAGGGAGTAGAAATGGTAATGCCAGGAGACCATATTAACATGGATGTAGAATTGATCACACCAATAGCAATGGAAGAAGGATTAAGATTTGCTATTCGTGAAGGCGGAAGAACAGTTGGAGCTGGAGTAGTTTCTAAGATATTTAAATAATTTTTAGGACTGGGCTTTGCCTAGTCCTTTTTAAAGAAAAATGCAGCGATAAACATCTTTGCAAAGGTCAAAGTGAATGGAATATATTTTCCTTATCGCAGCGGTGAATTAAATCTAAATTGCGAATTAAAAGATTTCACTTTTAACAATTTGATTTTCTTGACAGTAAAAATAAATTATGATAGATTGTAATAGATATATTGTAATTTTATTGCTTGATATGCCAACTGAAAGGAGGTTAACGTTGCGTTCTACTTTGTCATGTAGATTTAAGTCAGCGGTATATAGAAATGAGAGTAAAAGTAACGCTTGCATGTACAGAATGTAAACAGAGAAATTATAACACTATGAAAAATAAAAAAAATGATCCAGACAGAATTGAATTAAAGAAGTACTGTAGGTTCTGTCGAAAACACACAGTTCATAAGGAAACTAAATAAATTAGTGTAGTCCTTTAAAAATAGGTAAGGATGTGAAATTATGGGTGCTGGGGCTAAAGTCGATGGACAAAAATCAACCAATAAGCTTGCAAGGTTTTTTAAGGATACAAAGGCTGAGCTTAAAAAAGTAACCTGGCCAAGTAAGGGTGAAATAAAGAGTTCTACTGGGATAGCTATTGGATGGATGCTTCTTTTCACATTAGTTATCTGGGCTTATGACTCGATATTCCACGTTATCCTTAAAACGGTTGTAGGTTAACATTAACGTCAAAAAAGGAGGTAGGCCTGAAGGCCGTCTGTACTATGGCTGAGAAACCAAAATGGTATGTAGTTCATACTTATTCAGGATATGAAAACAAAGTAAAGGCTAATTTAGAAAAAACAGTTGAGAATAGAGGACTTCAGGAATATATCTATGATGTTCAAGTTCCAATGGAAGAAGTCATTGAGAACAAAAATGGAAAAGATAAGAAGACTTTAAGGAAGAAGTTCCCTGGATATGTTCTTATTAAAATGCTTATGAATGATGATTCTTGGTATATCGTAAGGAACACGAGGGGTGTAACAGGGTTCGTGGGACCAGGATCAAAGCCTGTCCCGCTTTCCGAAGAAGAAGTTGAATCTATGGGAATTGTTGAGCCAGTTGTAGATATTGGCATTGAAATTGGCGAGAATGTTAATATAACATCAGGGCCATTAGAAAATTTTATAGCATTAGTTCAAGAAATTAACTATGAAAAGAAAAAAGTTAAAGCCTTGGTTAATATGTTTGGCAGGGAAACACCTGTTGAGCTTGATTTTAATCAGGTTAAAAAGATATAAACTTCATGAGGAGGTGTAATAAACATGGCAAAGAAAGTTACTAGTATGGTAAAACTTCAAATTGCAGCAGGAAAGGCTACACCGGCACCACCAGTTGGTCCAGCACTTGGTCCTACTGGAATAAACATTATGCAATTTTG
>DHEX01000011.1 GCA_002400085.1 Clostridiaceae bacterium UBA4839
CAGCGGGCAATGAATATGCTTTTTGCCATCCGTACCATTCCAGAACGGACGGGCAAGGATTTGGGAGCAACTTTCCTTTCGGGAACAACCATTTCCAATTCGTTAACGGAATTGTATCTTTTATTCAAATATTTACGTCCCAAAGCATTGGAAGAACAAAACATCCATTCGTTTGACGCATGGGCTGCCATTTATGCCAAGAAAACCACCGATTATGAGTTTTCGGTAACGAATAATATCGTACAGAAAGAGCGTTTTCGTTATTTTATCAAAGTCCCGGAGCTGGCACAATTTTACAACGAGATTACCGATTATCGTACAGCCAAAGACATCGGGATAGACCGTCCCGAAAAGCAGGAAATCCTGCACCATATTCCGCCTACCCCACAGCAGGAAGAGTTTATTCAAAAATTGATGAAGTTTGCCCAAACAGGTGATGCCACTATTTTAGGTCGTCCAAAGTTGTCGGAAAATGAAGAAAAAGCCAAAATGCTTATCGCTACCGATTACGCCCGCAAGATGAGTCTGGATATGCGCATGATAAGTCCTCACTACGATGATCACGTGGATAACAAAGCGAGCCATTGCGCTAAAAACATTGCCGATTATTACCAAAAATACAATCCGCAAAAAGGAACACAGTTTGTCTTTTCGGATTTGGGAACGTTCAAGTCCAACAGCGAATGGAGCGTTTATTCGGAGATCAAGCGCAAATTGGTGGAAAATCACGGCATTCCGGCAAGTGAGATTCGTTTTATTCAAGAAGCCAAGACGGACAAAGTTCGCAAACAGTTTTTTGCCGATATGAATGCCGGAAAAATAAGGGTGCTGTTCGGTTCCACAAGCATGCTCGGAACGGGCGTAAATGCTCAAAAACGGGCGGTTGCCGTGCATCATCTCGATACGCCGTGGCGACCGAGCGATTTGCAGCAGCGCGACGGCCGTGCCGTCCGCAAAGGGAACGATATTGCCAAAAATTTTGCCGGCAATAACGTGGATGTGGTTATTTATGCTGTAGAACGTTCGTTGGACAGCTATAAATTCAACCTGCTACATAATAAACAACTGTTTATCGACCAACTCAAAACCAATCGTTTGGGTAAGCGTACCATCGACGAGGGCAGTCTGGATGAGCAGTCGGGCATGAGTTTTTCGGAATATGTGGCCATTCTTTCGGGTAATACCGATCTGTTGGATAAGGCACGGCTGGAAAGACAAATTGCCTCATTGGAAAGTGAGCGGCGCAGTTTCAACCAGTCCAGGGCGCAATCGCGAATTAAACTGGAGGGCATGGTCAATGAAATTGAAGCTTCACGGTATAGGATATCGCTGTTGGAGAAAGATCAAAAGCACCTGTCGGAGCGTATTCAAAAGAACGAGTTCGGCGAAATATTAAACCCAATCCGCTTAAACGGCTTACCCGAAAACGCGACCGTAAAGCAGATTGGTGAAAAACTCAACCGCTTGTCGGAAAATGCCCGCACGCACGGATTTTATGAGGAGATTGGTTCGCTGTACGGTTTCAAACTGCTGGTAAAAACGGAGACAAGTATGAAAGACGGATTTGACTTCAAGGAAAATCGGTTCTTTGTCGAAGGAGATGGAGGTATCAAATACACCTATAACAACGGAATAATGGCAACTGACCCGAAGCTGGCATCCATGAACTTTCTGAACGCTTTGCAGAAAATTCCGACGCTTATCGACAACGAACACAAACGCATTGCCAAAGAAGAAAGCAGTCTGCCGGTATTGCAGGAAGTGGTAAATGGTCTCTGGAAAAAGGAGGAACAACTGAAAGAACTCAAAAAAAAATTGAACGAAGTGGATAAAAAGATTTTGACGGAAATTACAGCGGAAAAAGAGGGGAAAAAGGAAGAGGTTGAAAAGAAGGTGAAAACGGAGGGGGAAGATAAAATAGGGTATGGGGTGAAGATGTAGTAAAGTTTTACGTTTAAAAAACTCCTCAGAAACTTTTCAAACTTAATATATGAGTATTCAAATCCTTTTTATATTTTTGCAAACAAATACTTTTCTTTGAAGAGTAAATATTGAACATTCGTATTTATTCGTAACGAAAAACGGGCAAATTTTTCAATAGGAAACGAGATAAATACGCATGACTATCGTCATATAATGACGGTACGAGTCTGCTTATTATCGTTTTCTTGGATGCCCGTCCATTCGTTACGTAATAAGTTTGATCTCGTACCGTTTTATTTTACTAAATGATTACTAACTTAGATAATCCTGCTAACAAAGATACAAAACAATTCTTGTTGGAAGTATCTTTCAAGGTGTTTATATCAAAAGAATATGGACAAGTAACATTTGATTATTTAACTTCATTAACAGAATACACGAAAGGGATATTTTTTTATTATTTTGAAAATAAAACGGATTTATACTGTCAAATGATGGACAAGTACTTTTTTTCGCGGTTAAATCCTCGATATCCTATTCACACAGTTGAAATTAAATCTTTCAATGATTTTCTTAAGCATAAGATTAGGCGTCATATAGAGACAAACCACTGGTTTCATCAAAACGGGATAGAGGATAACCCTTTTACAATAATGCAACATTTGTTTGCCCAAGCCGTGATGAGATACCCCAATTTTAAAACCAAATATAAATCATTATCAGACCCTTATTTTAAAGAATGGCATAATGCTATTGAAATCGGTAAAAAAAATGGAGAAATACCTTTAACTTACGATACTAATAGTACGGCTATCTGTTTAGATGCGTTGTTTCAATCGTTTCCATTCCAAACCGCAGAAATGCCCTTATACAATAATATTTTTCAAGCCTTGAAAAATATGGGTATATTAAATGTGTTTAATATTTGAATGTTACTGAATTAATGATAACTTTGCACAAAAAATATTGTGATGGCAAAAAGAGTTAGAAATAGTAAAGAAGTATCCATAGAAAAGATTTTGGATGTAGCGTTTCTCTTTTACGCAACCAAACCATACGACAAAGTAGTATTTGAAGAAATGGCAAAATCCACCGACATTACAAGCGGAGGCATCTTCTATCATTTTAAAAGCAAACAAGCTCTGTTTGAGCAAATGTGTGATAAATTCCTTCTGGAAGAAACATCAATGTTTTTAAAATTAGAAAAATATGAAGGCGAGACATTTGAAGAATACATTGAACTATATATTAATGTATTGAAAGAACAAAAAAACAAAGCAAAAGAATTGGGTGTCGATAATCTTAACATGGCTCTAATCAATATTACTAATCAAGCACTTTTTTACTATCCCGAATTTGCAGAAAAAGGTCAGAAATGGGTTGATTTGCAAATAGCACAATGGAGAAAGGTATTAATAAAATCTATGGTGAAAGGAGAAATAAATGACAATATTGATGTGGATCTTGTAGCCCGGCTATTCGAGGATATCTATTGTGGTCTATCTTATTTATCCATTGCAAATAAAGATGGAATTGATCTCTGTAAATTAAGAGAAAGCTTTGTCTTTTTATATGATTCTTTAAAAAAATAACGAAAAGTTATTTTTTTTGCTGTATTTTTGACTATGCATTAAGTAACTAAAAACAAGTAATGTATGGTTTATAAAATAGACATTCAATCGAATAGAAAAAGCCAGGATGGAACTATTTTAGGCAAAATCAGTGATTTTCATGAACAGCTAATTGTTCACGAGCGTGAAAAAGTTAATATCCTGAAAAAATCTCCGCTCACATCGGTATCCGATACTGAAGTAACCTATTACGACCGTTTTGAGAAGAAAGAAAAAACGGCATTGATGTTTGCTTCTAATAACTATTTGGGTGCAATTACAAATCAGATATGCATAGATACCGCTATTGAAGCAACCAAGAAATATGGTATTGGTTCCGGTGGCGTACCACTATTAAGTGGCACAAACATTTTGCAGAATCAATTAGAACAAGCTATTGCTCAGACCAAAGGATTTGACGATGCCATTGTCTTTTCATCGGGATTTGCTGCTAATTTAGGAGCTTTGGCCGGTTTGCTTTCTCCTGACAATTTAATTATTCACGATAAACTCAATCATGCCAGCTTAATGGATGGCACCATTATGTGCGGAGCCAAAATGCTGCGTTACAAACATAATGATTTGGCTGATTTGGAAAAACTATTACGTGAAAACTCACCATTATATCCAGGAGGAATATTGGTAGTTACCGATGGCGTGTTCAGTATGGATGGAGATATTGCAAATCTACCGGGAATAATCGAATTGGTAAATAAATATAATGTTCTACTACTTATAGATGACGCCCACGCAACAGGTGTTATCGGAGAAAAAGGAAGGGGTAGCTTGTCGTACTACGGTATTGCACAAAGAGATAATATTATCCTAACCGGCACTTTAAGTAAAGCCGTGGGAATTGTGGGCGGATTCATCACGGCGAAACAAGAAGTCATTGATTATTTGCGAATTTTCTCCCGCAGCAATATGTACTCAACTGCATTGCCACCAAGTGTTTTAGCATCGGCTAAAGCTGTATTTGAATTTATGCAGACCACTGATATTGTAGAACGGTTAAATCAAAATGCATCATACCTAAGAACACGGCTAAAACAGGAAGGGTACAATACGCTAGATTCTCAAACTGCAATAATTCCTATTGTTGTAAAAGACCAATATCTATTGACTCAAATATCAAAAATGCTATTAGATAGGGGCATTATGGCAAATTATATTTTTCCGCCCGTTGTGCCGCCCAATCTTACCAGAATACGCATTAGCGTGATGGCAACCCATACCAATGAAGATATGGAATACCTCATAAGCTCTTTAAATGAAATAAATGCCACACATCCCATCAAAAAATCATGAGTGACAAATACTTACCATTATCTTTTCAATGGCATAGTTCGATTGATGAGATAAACAGGATGGATTGGGATAGAATTTTTTCCGGAAATATCCTGAAAAGTTTTGATTTTTTCAAGGCTCAATGCGATGCCGATATTGAGTATGCTCAATTTATGTTTCTAACTGTTAGCTCGAAAAATGAAACGTTAGCTATTGTCCCTTGCTTTACTTATCGATTAAAATTAGATGTAATTGCCTCACCATCCGTAAGAAAGGTTTCGGATACCGTAAAAAAACGATTTCCTAATTTTTTATCGGTAAAAATATTTGGTGTAGGCTCATTGGCTTCAACCTGCGAACAACATATCGGAATAGTCAAGAATTTAGACAATGCCACTTATCTGTCTGTTTGTCGGATAATATCAGAACAAATAAAAAAGAAATCAAAAGAATTGAAAATAAAATTAGTCTTTGTAAAAGAAGTACCCGAAAGCCAACTATCCGAAATAAAGCAGGTATTATCAAATGATTATTATTTTTATGACTCTCTCCCGACAAACATAGTACCTTTATTTCCGGAGGTACTCCCCTATCCGAGCGGATTAAGGCATAAGGAGCGATACAGATACCGGAATCTCAAAGGTAAATTTGAGAAAAACTACTGTTGGGAAAAAGTAACCGATTTTTCTCGTCTTACAAAAGAGTTTGAGCGGTATTACCTTGCTACATTGTTCAAATCGCCCAGTCAGTTCGAGATAATGAATGAAGCTTTCTTTAAAAACATAAATGAGTCATTTAAAGATAACTCGTACTTGTTAATTGCCAAAGATAAGCGGGGAATAACGCACTCTATGGGATTGATTTTGGAAGAAAAAAATGCCCTGATTCCAATATATTTAGGGTTGAATTACGAAAATTCGGAAAAGAATCTGAAACTACTGCATATCAATTCCATGTTTCGGGTAATAGAAGAAGCCGAGAAGAGAGGTAAAGAACTGGTAATGCTTGGGCAAACGAGTTACTACTCCAAAGCTTTGTGTGGAGCTTTAGTCCAAAGATTGTATTTGAGCTTCTACTCCTACAATGCAATTATTCAGTATTGCATTAGAAACTTTTTTGGAAAATTATTTACTTCCGCAACTTTAACTCCCAATACCTATAGAGTGGAGGTGGAAAAAAGCATTAAAGACAAGATGGCATATTATCATTATGTGATTGATAATTAACAATATTATAATCTATAAAAACTCTACAAAGAAAAGGCAGGCACAATATATTTATGTGTCTGTTTTTTTTACCTATACTTTATCCTTCTTGTACAATAATCTTTTTATAAAATAAGTTACTNNTACTTTGTATTTGGTAAGTATAAAAATGTTTACTTATTTTGCAAAAACAAATAAAATTTAAAAAGCACCTTATTTACATGAGATGGAGATAATAGAAATATACTGACATTTAGCTTAAAACACAAAATCAACAATACAAAAAAATCAAACCCAGAGAATCAAATAAAAGAGAATTGAACAGATCATAAGAAAACATTTTAGGTTCAAACCCTAAAAATAATAAAAAAGCCTCTCTTGCCCGGAAAGCGAAACAACTAAAATGAGAGCATTAACCCCGAAGTATCACTAAACGAACAAGAAAAGGCAATGCAGAAATAATAAAAACACGGTAATTTCAACTATCCATCAGATTGGAAAAACGAATATTGCCGGAAGTCGCCGAAAATGAAAAGAATAGCAAGTAGCTTGGCACAGTAATTTCCTGCTGAGGATATGATATGGACATAAATTTTAATCGGAGGTTTCTTACTGTTCTTACGGTTAAAAGAGATTCGTAGCCATAGCTTGTCTATGAACATTATATTCTTTTCAATATTACACGAAAAAGGTACAAAGGCTTCAAATTTTAACTCTGGGAAACCCGTTAAAGAGAGTGTGTTGATTCGGAGTTTTTTTAAACTTTATAATATTTCATCTTGTACTACTTTTTGTATAGTGCAGGATTTATTGAAGAATTCTTTAATGAATTATTTTGTATAAACTCTACTATACTTACATTTAAAAGCGGATGCCGAAAAGCTTATATAATAGAGTAGGCTAAAGTACTAANNTACTAATATTTTATTTATGAATCAGTTGAAAAAAAAAGATGTCAACTTAGCTATCTTGGTTGATCAATTTGAAAAAAATGAATTATCATTCGAAGAAATGATGGAATTGTGCGGCGGAACTGACGTCAATGGTAAAGGAATTGAGCCAGAAGATCCAGAGCCTGTCCCCGTTATTTGATATTATAATCAAATAATAGAAACTTATGGAGCTAGCTTAAAAAATGATAATCAGTTTTGGACTTTCATATAAATAAGCAGGTTAGATTTGATAATTCATTTTTCGAGTTAGCTCTTATTTTTAATTTATTCTTTATCGCAACATAGCAAAGTGCAAAAAGATTCAATCAATGTGGTTATTGTAGTTCCACCGTGGACGATACTTGACACGCCTAATTTAGGTGCACATCTATTACAAGCATCGGTTCAAGATTTAAATTGTAAAGTTTATGTCTTTTATTCGGATCAATTACTTGCTAATAAAATAGGATTAAAACAATATAAATATATTTCTGAAGATTTGCTATCTCAATACGAGCTTATACAAGAACGATTATTTGTTAAAGCGGCATATCCAGATTTGCCATTTTTGGGTCGAAGAGTCACATCAAATGGTATTGATTATAAAACGCCACGTTCTGAATTTGATCCAGAAATAAATTGGAGTAGTTTCTATTGTTTGGAAAAGAGTATAGATGAATGGGTTTGTGAAACAGCTGCGACTCTCGCTTCATCTGAATTTCAATTAATAGGATTCACGATTTCACATCAGCAAACAAATGCCTCTATTGCTCTAATTGATAAGATTAAAGAGTTGAATTCCAAAAAAATAATTGTTGTTGGTGGATCCAATTGTGATGGAAAAATGGCAAATGGCATTTTATCATTATCTAACAATATTGACTTTATTTTTACAGGAAAATCAGATATATCTTTCAAGAATTTTATAAATGATTATTCGAAAGGATTTTTGCCACAACAAAAAATAATTCATTCAAAAACTATTAATAATCTTGACGATCTTCCAACTCCACTTTATGATGATTATTTTTTTCAAATTAAAGAAAATAAATTAGAACTCAAACACTGGATAAATATCGAATCAAGTCGAGGGTGTTGGTGGGGATGGAAAAATCAGTGTAAATTTTGTGGTGTCAATGGAAGTCATAATATTTATAAATCTAAAACGGCAGAAAGAATTTATAAGGATATAGTCTTTTATAATGAGGAATATCAGGTAAGGAATTTTAGAATGGTAGATACATTGATGCCTAGAAAGTTTTTTAAATCGTTGATTCCTAAATTGTCTGGATTAGGAATCAATATTTTTTACGAACAGAGAGCAGATGTGAGTTTTGAGCAGATGAGTCTTCTCAAAAAAGCAGGTGTAAATTCAATTCAAATTGGAATTGAATCTTTATGTTCATCTCATTTAGCTCTGATAAACAAAGGTGTAAGTGTAGCTAATAATATCAATAGTTTAAGATATTCATCAATCTTAAATATATATAACGGGTGGAATCTCCTTTATAATATTCCAAATGAAGATGAAATAGGTTGGAAAAAAACGCTAGATGTGTTACCTTTTATAAAACACCTGCCTCCACCTTCTTACTTCCGACCTGTTGAAATAGCAAGGTTCAGTCCATATCATGAAATGCCAGAATTATATAATATAAAGAATTTAAAATATTTTGATGTATATGATGATATTTATCCTCATAATGTTGATATAGAGTCTTTAGCATGGCTTTTTGAGGGTGAATATCCAACAGTAAAGCAAATAAATCCAGACCTTATAGAAAGTATTGGTAAATTTGTAAAAGATTGGATTTTATCTTGGCAAAGCAAAGAAAAAAGGAGTAGACTGGTAATTTTAGAGAAAGATGGTGAATTTATTTTAGTCGACACAAGAGGATTGGATAAAACAAAAAAAATCCAAATAATTGATCGAGACCAGGTGTCGGTTGCACTTATTGGGCCAGAGAGCAGGGTGTTTCCAAAATATGCTGAATGGGCTAAAGATAATAAACTTGTTATCGACATTGATGGAACTCTTGTCGCATTAACGATAACTAATCCAATTCTTTATCAGAATATACTTCATGAATATAAATTTGATAATTATGAGCGAAATTAATATTGGTGTTAATTTAACAAGGAGGTGTAACATGAAATGTTCCTTTTGTTATTATAGTACTTTGGAATTTTCAAAAGATAGTAAGAGTGATGATTTTACTAGTAAGTTTGATTTATCCATTGATGTTTTTAAATCTAAGATAAAAGAATTTCATTTCATAGATAGATTATTTTTAACTGGAGGAGAACCTCTTATATATCCTCATTTAAAAGAATTAATATGTGATATGAGAGACCGAACTAGATATATATATGTTTGTACAAATGCTACACTTGTCAATGATAACTGGTGTGATTTTTTCAAAAGGAACAATATTACTCTGGTAATAAGTGTGAAAGATAACTCAACCAGCACTTATAATAAGATAAATTACATACATAATCTTGGGGTTAATATTGAATTATATCATGTCTTAACAAAATCCAGCTTATGTATAATTAAAGAACTCCCTAGTAGATATCCGTGGGTAAAAAAAGTACGTTTATTATTTGAGACATCATCCGATCCTTTCAAAGAAATCATAAAACCCCTTGAATGGTTTACTTTACTACGCCTAGCTTCCTATTATCTAAAACCAATTATCAATACAGTAGAAGCGGAGATTGGATTCTTACCTAAAAGTCACCCCATAACTCAAAATAACGATAAAGGAGCCGTAAACAGGATTATAATTGATTATGATGGAAAAGGGTATACTTGTCCTTTAATCGTTGAGAAAGATGATGGTGTAGATGATATGCTTAAAATAAAAAAGTGTGAAATAAATAAATGTCCAGTAATAAAAAAAGATTTTAAGCATAATAATTACGAGCAGATATGTCCATTTATAATTGTCAAACTGGAGTCATTGTTTTCTAATTAATAATATCATAATGGAAAATTTATTACTAAGGAATCTTACTGTTAATGACGCTCAAAATTACTTATCTTTTGCTCAGAGTATAATTAATGAAGAAATTTTTTCTATAACTTCTATAGATGATTTTAAATATACTGTAGAGGAAGAAAAAGAATGGATTGAGTCAGTATTAAAAAATAAAAATAATATCTGTTTAATTGCAGAGTATCAAAACAAAATCATTGGAAATATTAATATTCTTCAATACAAAGAAAAAAAATTAGCCCATGTCGCTGATTTAACAATCAATATTGATAAGAAATTTAGAAATAAGGGGATTGGTAAATCAATGTTTGAGGCGGCTTTCCTTAGAGTAAAAGATAATAATAATATAAAAAAAATAACACTCCAAGTTTTCGAAAATAATTATAGAGCAATACACCTGTATGAATTAAATGGATTCAAAAAAGAGGGATTATTGATTAATCAAATATGCATCAATAATCACTTTTTCAATTTAGTTTTAATGGGAATAAATATAAATTCTGAAACATTTTCGTAGAATAAAATTATACAAGAATAGATAATGGTTATCTCAAATAATAAAAATCACGTCATATAGGTGTTTTTAGCTGTCTAATAATTAGTTTGAAGTCTAGCAAATTACCAATCTGTGATGAGTTTTTATTTTCTGGAATTAGTAGCTTTGCGTCGATTTTTAGTATTCGTATATAATGTATTGATATATAAAAATATATAAGCGTTCTTTGATTTTTTGATTTGAATTGACACCCTCGTAATTTTGCATTAAAATGTAAAATTATGAATAAAGGAAGATATCTTTTCTCTCAGGTACTGGATTTCATAGATAAGTATGAATTCAACAAGTGCGTTAAACGCTACTTTGGCAATTACCATGTCAGAGGGTTTGACTGTTGGAATCAGTTCCTGTATCTGTTTTTTGGACAATTGACTTCGCTCGGTTCTCTTCAAAGCATTTGTCTTTGCTTGAAAGCCCACAAGAGAAAGCTGTATCATTTAGGCATAAAAATATCAGTCAATACATCTTCGTTGTCGAGAGCTAACGAGAAACGGGATTGGCGTATTTTCGCCGACTTTGGTAATTATCTGATAAACATCGTGCGTCCGCTTTATACGGATTATCCCATTGCTAACGTAGATATAGACAACGAAATATTTGCTTTGGACTCTACCTCCATATCCTGCAGCATCAATCTTCTGACTTGGGCAGAAGGAAAATATTCGCGTGGAGCAGTAGATGCATACGCTGCTTGATTTACGAGGGAACATTCCGAGTTTTATCCACATCTCAGATGGAAAGTATCATGACAGCAATGTACTTGACATTATGGACTTTCAAAACGGGATCATCTATTTGATGGACAAGGCTTATGTGGATTTTGAAGCATTGATGCGCATCAATAATGCAGGAGCTTTCTTTGTTACTAGAGCCAAGTCATCCATAAAATACAATGTTGTAGAACAAAACCACAACATAGATGAAACTACCGGATTGAGGGCAGACAAGAATATCGTTCTAACCGTACTGAAATCAAAAAAACTTTATCCCGAAAAACTGCGATTAGTTGAGTTTTATGACAACAAGAACGACGAACTGCTTGTTTTTCTTACAAAGAACTTTGAAGTATCATCTCTTGAAGTGGCTTATCTGTATCAAAACAGGTGGCAGATTGAAGTTTTTTTCAAATGGATAAAGCAAAATCTGATTATAAAGAAGTTTTGGGGGCATACTCCAAATGCCGTAAAGATACATTTATGGTCAGCCATCTGTACATGTACAATAGTGGCCTACATCAAGCATTCTTTTGACAAAACACCAATGGCTGAGTTACTCACAGATTCTCAATCCAGTCAAAATGTCAAAGAGCTACAATATGAGTTATTTCTAAATAATTCTTAATTATTAACGCAACAGCAGTAGCAGAAAATTATAAATTTGTCCAAAAATATTGAAAAGAATGTATATGAATAAGACATCTATTATCGCGTTCATATTAATATTTTATCACATAAATTTGAACGCACAACAAATTACAATAAAAGGAAAAGTAATTGATTTTGACTCCAAAAAACCAGTCGAATACGCAACTATTATATTACAAACTGATGATTCCTTATTTATTAAAGGAACCACATCGGGTTTAAATGGGGATTTTATTTTAAATAATTTAGGCGAAAACAATTATCGTATTGTTGTTCATTCTGTTGGTTATGACACATTGAGCATAGACTTATTCAATGTTTTTAAAGCAATAGATTTGGGTTCGTTGATGATAAATCAGAAAACGACTTTGCTTTCTGAAGTTATTGTGCAGTCTTCATCAGTGATTGAAGGATCTTATCGAAAATTGTACTATCCAACTAAAGAACAAATAGTAAAAAGTATAAATGGATTACAATTGACTCAAAGACTTTTACTTCCTCAAATATTTGTCAATACTCAAACTGGACAGATTTTATATACTGGAGAAAAAAAACTCAAGATATTAATCAATGGAATTGAAGCACTCTCTCAGGAAGTCATAGGTATACAACCTGAAAATATAATAAGAATTGATTATTATGAGAATCCAGGAATGCGTTACGGAGAAGATATCGGCATTATTTTAGACTTCATAGTTAAGCAAAGAACAAACGGTGCATTTTTTTCTGCAAATATTCGTGAAACACTAACACACAATTTCACATACGGTCAATTGTCTGGAGGAATAAATTACGGCAAATCACAAATTAAGTTCTATTATTTTTTAAGTCACAATGATATCGAGACCTCTTCATTTAAACACCAAACATTTTTATTTCCATCTGGAAATACTATTTCCAGAAATGAATATGGAGAGAAGAATTGGTGGAAAGAAACAACAAAAATGCCAAATATATCATACTCTTATTATGGTAAGAAAAATACTTTCAATATGAAAACTAACTTTAATAGTTTATTCCAACCACATGATGATCATGAGGGGAAAATTTTAATCCCTGAGATTGACCGATTAACAAACTACAAGATACAGAATAAAGAACAAACTTTTCGCCCTTCCATTGATATTTATTTCACGCGACAAATATCAGACAACCATTTAATAGCTTTAAATGTAGTTGGAACATATAGTAAAAATACAGTCGATTATATATACAATGAAACAGATGAGGATGAGATAATATCAAATATTACAACATTAGTTGATGGAAAGCGTAGTTCCTTAATAGGCGAGATATTTTATGAAAGGAAATATGGTGAAAATTTACTCTCCGTGGGATTACGACATATACAAGGATATACAAAAAATAATTATTCTGGCACTTCAATCTTTAAAACTCAACTACACGACGCTTTTAGTTATGGATTTTTGCAATACAAAGGTAAAATAAAAAAATTAAATTATACAGGAAATATTGGGATACATCGATCATTCTTCAATCAGGAAGGAATAGCTAATATGTATAGTAGGTGGATGATATCACCTATGGTAAATATTAACTATATATTAAGTAACGTGCTTTCATTACGTTACTCATATCAATTAAAAAACATAAATCCATCATTATCTTATTTAAGTGAAGTGGAACGATTAAGAAATAGCTATCAATTAGACAAAGGAAATCCATTATTAAAATCTTATTTGATGCATCACAATGAATTAAGAATCAGTTTTAACCCGTCACCTCTAAGGAGTTCTTTAGTATTAAGTTCATCTTATTATAATAGTCCTATTATGGAGGAAACATCCTTCGATAATTATAGAGATATTTTCATAACTACCTACAATAACCAGAAAAAATTTCATCAATTGAGATTTCAATACAATATAGGAGTGTCATTATTCAACAATCATATTAGTATAAACNNATAAACAGTTACGGTGGTTACAATAAGATAGTTTCTCAGGGACACAACTATGAGCACAGGCGAGATGAGTGGTTTTATTTGTTACAAACTATTGCAGATTATAAAAAGTTATCCCTCACAATAACAATGGTACACTTGCCACAACCATTTTGGGGAGAATCTGTATCGAAAGGATCTTCATATAATGAATATATACTAAGTTACCGTCTTCCCAAGATGCAATTAGGCATTATATCAACAAATCTATTTGGAGAAAAGAATAGAAAATATACCTATAACTTTAGTGCATTAACAAGATTTAAAAATATGCAAAACAATGTAAAAATGTTTCCAAGTTTTGGAATTTATGGTTCTATAAATTTAACTTGGGGAAAACAGAATAATGAGAAGAAACAAAAAATAAATAACTTAGACTCTGAGAACGGAATATTATTATAAACATCCTTCTTGCAAACTTAAAAACTTGATTTTAAAGTTCGGGAACCCGACGGCGACACCATAGAACCGTTACTCGAACAGATGGAAGAGAATAAGTTGAAACTACCCAAAGAACTTAATTTATGACCGTGTAAGCATTATCACCCCCGACAAGCCCAAGGTAAAAGACATCGCTTATCAAAAACGACATAAACATAACAAATGCAGAGCCAGAGCTGCTATTGATCCTATTTTCGGACATCTTAAAAAGGACTTCCGTATGGAACAGTATTACTTGTGGGCTGAAAAAGGCATACAAATCAACGCTTACTTGGCTACAGCGGCTTGAAACTTGAAGAAAATGATGGAAAGGTTGAAGGATGAATTTTTATATTTTATTTTCCGATGGCTTTTCTGACAAGATAAAATATATTTTTCAGCTTCATTTGAATTGATAAGGAACAACTATTAGGGTTTTATTCTTACAATTAAATCATTCAGTATTGCATTAGACATTTTTTGGGAAATCATTTAATCCAACAACTTTAACTCCCAATACCTATAGAGCAGAGGTGGAAAAAAGCATTAAAGACAAGATGACACATTGTAATTATATGATTGATAATTAACAATATTATAATCTATAAAAACTCTACAAAGCAAAGGCAGGCACAATATATTTATGTGTCTGTTTTTTTACCTATACTCTATCCTTTTTGTACAATAATCTTTTTATAAAATAAGTTACTTTGTGTTTGGTAAGTATAAAAATGTTTCCTTATTTTGTAAAAACAAATAAAATTTAAAAAGCACCTTATTTACATGAGATGGAGATAATAGGAATTGCAGA
>DHEX01000009.1 GCA_002400085.1 Clostridiaceae bacterium UBA4839
TGAATTACAGATAATGCATTAAAATAATTATGTTTTTGCAAAATGTGTTATAATTAATATGTTTAATGTTATATTTTATGAAATCAAAGAAATAATAAATTTATAGAGAATTGAAGGGAGGTTAATTAATGCAACAAATTTTTCAAACTACTTTTGCAAACCGAGTCATTAAAGCAGATATAGGTAAATATGCAATGCTTTCTAATGGAGCAGTTTTATTAAGTTATGGAGAAACAAGCGTTTTAGTAAATGCTAATGCATCAGCAGAGCCTAAGGAGGGTGTTGACTTTTTCCCTCTTAGCGTAGATTATGAAGAAAGGCTTTATGCCGTAGGTAAAATACCCGGAGGATTTATTAAGAGGGAGGGTAAACCAACCGAAAAAGCAATATTATCAGCGAGAGCCATAGACAGGCCAATAAGACCGCTGTTTCCTAAGGGATATAGGAATGATGTGCAGGTAATTTGCACAGTTATGTCTGTTGATCCTGATAATTTACCAGATATATTGGCAATCAATGGAGCATCCTTAGCTCTATCTATTTCAAGCATACCTTTTGAAGGACCAGTTGCAGCTGTACTTATTGGCAGGGTGGATAATGAATTTATCGTTAATCCTACTGCAGAGCAAAGAGAAAAAAGTGATCTTCAGCTTACTGTTTGTGCTACTAAAGAAAGAGTAATGATGATTGAAGCAGGTGGCAAGGAAATTCCTGAAGACGTTATGATTGATGGAATTATGTTTGGATTTAAAGCTTGCCAGGACCTAATAAAATTCCAAGAGGATATTATAAAGGCAGTAGGTAAGGAAAAAGCAATTCCAACTCTTTATCATGTGGACGATGAGTTAGAAGCTGCTGTTCGTGAATGTGCAACACAAAAACTGTGGGATGCTGTTCAATATACTGATAGGCAGGAAAGACAACAGCATGTTGATGAAGTAAAGGAAGAGGTCTTTGCCCATTTTGAAGAGGAATATCCTGAATCACAGGCAGACATTGATGATGTAATGAATAGAATAATGAAAGAACACGTTAGAAAAATGATACTTGAAGAAAAAAGAAGGCCTGATGGAAGAGGTTTTAAAGAGATAAGACCACTTTCTTGTGATGTTTCAGTACTTCCAAGAGCTCATGGTTCTGCAGTTTTCCAGCGAGGTCAAACTCAAGTTTTAACTGCAGCAACATTAGGACCATTAGGTGATGTTCAGGTACTTGATGGAATTGGGGACGAAGAGTTCAAAAGATATATGCATCATTACAATTTTCCACCATACAGTACTGGAGAAGTTAAATTTTTAAGAGGGCCAGGAAGAAGAGAAATTGGTCATGGAGCTTTAGCGGAAAGAGCATTGGAACCTGTAATTCCATCAGTAGAAGAGTTTCCTTATGCAATAAGACTTGTATCAGAAGTTTTGAGCTCTAATGGTTCTACATCTCAGGCAAGTGTTTGTGCAAGCACACTATCACTTATGGATGCTGGTGTCCCAATAAAGAGACCTGTTGCAGGAATTGCTATGGGGCTTGTTACCAGTGAAGATATGAGTCAGATGGAAGTTTTAACTGATATTCAGGGAATTGAGGATTTCTTTGGAGATATGGACTTTAAGGTTGCAGGTACTGAAAAGGGTATAACTGCAATTCAGGTTGATACAAAACTTAAAGGACTTCCTGAAGAAGCTATAAGGAAGGCAATACATCAAGCGAGAGAAGCCAGAATGTTTATTATTGATAAGATGCTTCAAGTTATACCAAAGCCAAGAAAAGAACTTTCAAAGTATGCACCAAGGATAATAACTATGAACATTGATCCAGATAAAGTAAGGGATGTAATAGGACCTGGAGGGAAGACAATTAAGAAAATTATTGCAGATACTGGAGTTAAAATTGATACTGAAGATGATGGAAGAATATTTATTTATGCATCTAATGTGGAAAGCGGCAAAGCTGCACAACAAATTATAGAAGGAATTACAAAGGAAGTGCAGGTTGGTGAGATTTATCTTGGAAAGGTAAATAGAATTGCACCATTTGGAGCCTTTGTTGAAGTCTTACCTGGGAAGGAAGGACTTGTTCATATTTCTAAATTGGCTAATGAGCATGTAAATAAGGTTGAGGATGTAGTAAGTATTGGGGATGAAATTCTTGTTAAAGTAACAGAAATTGATAGCCAAGGAAGGATTAATCTTTCACATAAGGATGCAATAAAACAGGAAAATGAGGAAGAAAAATAAAAGGGCTTTTAAAGCCTTTTTAATTTTTTAGGGATACATATTGATTATACTTTTCATATTAAATATAATTATATCAATTTGATTATTAAACATTCTGGAGGGTCTTATGTATAATAAATACACGTTAGATAATGGTATAAGAGTTGTTACAGAAGAAATACCTTATGTTAATTCAATAAGTATAGGGGTTTGGGTTAAAAGCGGCTCAAGATATGAAAATAAAAAAAATAACGGAGTTTCCCACTTTATTGAGCATATGCTTTTTAAAGGTACTAAAAAACGTTCTGCAAGACAAATTGCAGAAGAAATTGAGGATCTTGGCGGACAGATAAATGCTTTTACTGGGAAAGAAGCTACGTGCTTTTATGTAAAGTTATTAGACGAGCATTTTAATGTAGGAATAGATGTGCTAAGTGATATGATATTGAATTCTAAATTTAATGAAGAGGATATCGAAAAAGAAAAAAGTGTTATTTTAGAAGAAATAAATATGTATGAAGACTCTCCTGAAGATTTAGTAATTGATTTACTTTCTGAGGCTACTTGGGGCGACGATTCTTTGTCCTTTCCCATTCTTGGAGTAAAAGATACGATTGCTTCATTAAAAAGGGAGGATATCATAGATTATTTTTATAAGCATTACGTCACACAAAATATGGTTATAGCTGTAGCAGGTAATTTTAATGAAAAAGCTTTATTTAAAGTTTTAAATGATAAATTTGGACAATGGGAGGGAGATAAAAGCAGTGAACAGAATTTATCTACTCCAGAAATTAATAAAAACATATTAGTAAAAAATAAAGATATTGAGCAAATACATGTAGCATTAACTTTAGATGGAATAGAACTTGGCAGCGATAAACTTTATCCCTTATTAGCAATTAATAATTATTTTGGGGGAGGAACAAGCTCTAAGCTTTTTCAAACATTTAGGGAGGAAAAAGGATACGTTTATACAATTTACTCATTCCCATCACCCTATAAAAATAAAGGATCATTTAACGTATATTTTGCATTAAATGATCAATATATGGATGAGGCTCTTAATTTATTTTATATAGAAATTAAAAAAATATTAGAGTATAAAATGAATAGCCGGGAAATCATGAAGGCTAAGGAGCAGCTTAAGGGGAATTATATTTTAGGACTTGAAAGCGTATCGAGCAGGATGTTTAGTTTGGGGAAATCAGAAATAATGCTTAATAAAGTATATGAGCCAAAAGATATTTTAGATAAAATAGATAACATAAGTGATGATGATGTAAATAACTTAATTGATAATATTTTTAAAAAGGGAGTTCTTACTGTTTCAGCAGTTGGCAAAAATATAAATGAGAAAAAGTTAGGATGTATTTTGGGAGGTAGTAATGAAAATTTTCATTAAAAAATTAAATCACGGTAAAGATTTGCCCCTTCCCTGTTATATGACTAATGGGGCCGCAGGTATGGATTTATATGCATGCATTGACGAAGAGGCAGTTATAGAGCCTATGAAAATAAAGCTAATACCAACGGGAATATCCATATCAATGCCAAAAGGTTATGAAGCACAAATCCGTCCTAGAAGCGGCTTGGCGGCAAAGCATGGTATATCCATTGTTAACACTCCTGGCACAATAGACAGTGATTATCGCGGAGAAATAAAAATTATAATGATAAATTTTGGAGATAAACCTTTTTTGATCAAAAGGGGAGATAGGATTGCACAAATGGTAATAAATAAAATAGAAATTCCTGAAATAATAGAAACTGATAATTTGAATGAAACTGAAAGAGGAGAGGGCGGTTTTGGATCTACTGGTCTATAAACCATTTTTTAAAAATATAATAGTATAGATTTATATATTATTATTATTTAAGAGGTGGTACAATGGGAAGAAAAAAATTGTCTGAACTTGTTAATCTTGAAATAATAAATATTCAAAATGGAGAAAAATATGGCTATTTAGGTGACTCAGAGATGATATTTAATAATAAAACCGGTGAAATAATGGGCATAATAGTATCTGAAACTAAAGGCTCATTTTTTTCATTTAAAGAGGATGAAACATACGAAATTCCATGGGCAAGCAAAATAAAGCAAAGCGACAAGACACTTATTTTTGATTATAAACTTTAATTATCCATTGAATTAGTATAGTAATTAATATAAAATAATCACAAGATAAAAAAATATTTGTATAATATAGTGTTAATATATTTGCAATTAGGGAGGGTAGATTATGAATATTATTATACAAAAATTTGGGGGGACATCAGTTTCGACACAGGATAGGCGGGAAATGGTTGCAGATAAAATTGTTGATGCGATTGAGAAGGGTTTTTCACCAGTTATTGTTGTTTCTGCTATAGGGAGAAAGGGTGATCCTTATGCAACAGATACATTGCTTTCATTGGTGAATGGTAATAAGTGCCACATTGACAATCGTGAACTTGATATTTTAATGTCTTGTGGAGAAATAATTTCTGCTGTAGTAATGGCAGAAACATTAGAAAAAAGAGGGTTTAAAGCAAGGGTATTAAGTGGTGGTCAAGCAGGGATAATTACAGATAGCAATTTTAATAACGCTAATATAATTAAGTTTGATAATTCAACTATAATGAGTACATTAACCTCAAATATCATTCCTATTGTAGCAGGTTTTCAAGGCGTGACAGAAAATGGTGATGTAACAACTTTAGGAAGAGGAGCAAGTGATATAACAGCAACTTTTTTAGGAGAAGGACTTAGAGCAAAGTTAATTGAAATTTATACAGATGTTGATGGAATTATGACAGCTGACCCTTTTATTGTTAAGGATGCAAAAGTAATTAACAAGATAAGCTATAACGAAGTATTTCAATTTGCTGATCAGGGAGCTAAGGTAATTAATTCAAAAGCTTTGGAATATGCAATGAGAAGTAATATACCTGTAGTAATAAAAAATACTATGTCTGACGCTAAAGGAACAACAATATGCTCAGCAAAGGATGTTAAACCTAAAATTATTACTGGAATAACACATATGTCAAATCGCACACAAGTAACTGTTGATTTTGAAAAAGAAGATATGAATAATGATAATTTATTTGATTTGCTTGCAGAAAATAATATAAGCATAGATTTAATAAACGTATTTCCTAATTATAAAGTTTTTACCATTGATGATGATGATGGAGATAAAGTTGAAAAGCTTCTTAATGACTTAAATATGAATTTTACAATTATTAAAAACTGCAGCAAGGTAGCTGTAATTGGAAATGGCATGAGAGGCACTCCAGGGATTATGGCAAAAATTTTAAAGGTATTAAGACAAAACGATATTAAAGTTTTGCAGACCGCAGATTCTCATACAACAATTTGGTGTCTTGTAAATGGGAAGGATACAGTTAAAGCTATAAATGCACTGCATGATTCATTTAACTATTAAAATTCTGGTATTTGCCAGAATTTTTTTTGCCCAAAATTTTTAATTTTAAATTAATTATAGTAAATTAGTTATTTGGATAAAATAATATCAAGTTCTTTTTTGAGCAAACTTCGCATGAACTTAAAAATCACCTGATGAAAGGATGGATTAAATGAATAACGAAGGGTATGAAAATAACGAAAAAAATGAAAACATTGAAGAAATTAAAGAACTTGGAAGCGCAAATATTATTGAGCAAGATTCAGATATATTTACAATTAATATAATAGGTCAAATTGAAGGGCATATAGCTCAATCTCCTCAAACTAAAACTACTAAGTATGAGCATATTATTCCGCAGCTGGTTGCAGTAGAACAAAGTGAAAAAGTAAAGGGTGTATTAGTTATATTGAATACCATTGGAGGCGATGTTGAAGCTGGCCTTGCCATTGCCGAAATGATACATAGCTTATCTAAGCCAACTGTATCCCTTGTGGTGGGTGGAGGCCATAGTATTGGGGTACCACTTGCTGTATCAACTAATTATTCTTATATATCACCAACTGCAACTATGATAATTCATCCTATAAGAATGAATGGATTAATTATCGGTGTCCCTCAAACATTTGAATACTTTAAAAAAATGCAGGAACGGATAACTAACTTTATTGTTGCAAATTCAGAAATTTCAAGAGAAGATCTCACAAAAATGATGGCAAAAACTGATGATTTATTAAATGATATGGGGACAATTCTTATTGGACAGCAGGCTGTGGATATTGGTATAATTGATTCTATAGGCGGCATAAAAGATGCTATAAATAAGCTGAGGGAGCTTATAAAAGAATATGAGGATAAAAATAATCTGGTACACCTGTAATGCCCCAAACGACTGCTGCGCCCCTTAATTTGGTTCTTTTCAGACTATTTACAGGAGACTATAGAAATCACTTAATTACAGTGTCTATGATATAGTATAATATATAATAAATGCTGTAATTAAATTATTTTTTGACATGCAGGGAAAATATTTTATGTATAGAATATTAATAAATGGTGGTGATAAGAATGGCAAAAACTAAAAAACTAAGAAAAACTAATATATATAATGAAAATGTAAAAGGCGAAATATATGGAATTATAATTACAACTATATCCTTATTAATAGGTCTAAGTATTTTTATAAAACCAACTGGTGCAGCTGGAGAGTTTTTTAGGAATATCTTCTTAGGATTGCTTGGAATAGGGGCATATATTTTACCTATATTAACTTTATTTATTGGATTAGCTCTGATTATAAATAATGGTAAAATTAAATTACAGAAAAAGTTTTTATATATTTGCTTATCCTGTTATGTTTTGATATCGATTATTCATGTGAGTTATTCCTTTAAAAATTTTAATTTAAAATACAGTGAAAAAATAATTAAAGCATATACTATGGGATTGGGGTCTAAAGGAGGAGGAGCCTTAAGTGAAGTAATAACTTCTCCGCTAATTTATGCCTTTGGCAGAATAGGTACATACATTGTTTTATTTTCATTATTGAGTATTTTTATCATTTTTATTACGGATGTTTCTTTGGGAGACCTATTTAAAAATGTTATTAGTAAATTTAAAAATAATAAGAAAGAAAAATCCAACGAAGTTCAGCTTCAAGAAGCCTCCTGTGATAATTTAAAGGGAACTGATGAAAAAAAGCAATATGAAGAAAATATAGATAAAATAGATAAGAAAATAAAAATATTGGATTTTGTTAAGACGGATAAAGATGAAACAGGTAAAAATGAGGATAAAGATAATTTGTGCGAAGAAATAAATAAGGAAAAAGAAAAAAATAAAAATATAGATTATATATATCCACCTATTAATATCCTAAATGAAAATGAAGTAAAGGCAAATGTTCAGGATAAAAAAGAGTTATTGAATAATGCTAAGGTGCTTGAAGATACGCTGCTTAGCTTTGGAGTTGAGGCAAAAGTTGTACAAGTTAGCAGGGGCCCATCAGTAACAAGATATGAGCTGCATCCTAATCCGGGGATAAAAGTAAGCAGAATTGTAAATCTTGCTGATGATTTAGCTTTAAACCTTGCAGCTCCAACAGTAAGAATAGAAGCGCCTATTCCTGGCAAAGCAGCTGTTGGAATAGAAGTCCCAAACAAGGAGATAATAACTGTTACTTTAAGGGAGGTAATAGATTCTAATGAGTTTAGGGAGTCTAATTCAAAACTTGCTTTTGCCCTTGGTAAAGATATAACCGGAAACTGTATTATTGCAGATTTATCAAAAATGCCTCATATTCTTATTGCTGGTGCAACAGGTTCTGGTAAAAGTGTATGCATAAACAGCCTTATTGCAAGTTTAATATATAAATCTTCACCTGAGGATGTAAAAATGCTTATGATAGACCCTAAGGTTGTTGAATTATCAGTTTACAATGGGATTCCACACCTACTCATTCCTGTTGTAACTGATCCTAAAAAGGCATCTGCTGCTTTATATTGGGCAGTTAACGAGATGACTCAAAGATATAAACTTTTTGCGGAAAATAACGTAAGAAATATTGAAACCTATAATAAGCTAATGGAAAAAAAGTCGCCTAAAAATAAGCTGCCAAGAATTGTTATTATTATTGATGAACTTGCCGATCTGATGATGGTTTCTCCAGGTGATGTAGAGGATGCTATATGCAGATTATCTCAAATGGCAAGAGCTGCAGGTATGCACCTTGTAATTGCAACACAAAGACCATCTGTTGATGTTATAACTGGCGTTATAAAAGCTAATATACCATCAAGAATATCCTTTGCAGTATCAAGTCAAATAGATTCAAGAACTATACTTGATATGTCAGGAGCTGAAAAGCTGCTGGGGAGAGGCGATATGCTATTTTTACCAATAGGTGCAACAAAGCCAATTAGAATACAGGGGGCTTTTATTTCTGAAAAAGAGGTAGAAAGGTTAGTAGAGTTTTTAAAGAAGAATTGTGATGCAGATTATAAGGATGATATAATAGATGAAATTGAAAAATCTGCTTCAAAAGATAGCGATAATAAGGAAGAGGTTGATGAGCTATTTGATGAAGCAATGAAAATATGTATTGATTGTGGCCAAGCATCTGCATCAATGCTGCAAAGAAGACTTAGAATAGGATTCAATAGAGCGTCGAGATTAATAGAAGAAATGGAATCAAGAGGAATTGTAGGGCCGCAGGAAGGCAGCAAACCAAGGCAGGTTCTTGTGGGTAAACAAGATATTGATAATTAGTGAAAAGTAAATTTTTTTAAACATATACTATTATGTTGTGGAGTTAATTTAATTTTGATATTATATAATTATAATAGGCAATATAATATTTTGATAAGGATGAAGAACCAATAAATAAGATATATTTTGGAGGTAATGTATGTGCTATAATGTTGGAATAGTATCTCTTGGCTGTGATAAAAATAGAGTTGATACTGAAGTGATATTATCACTTTTAGTAAAGTATGGATATAATGTAGTTAATAATGAAAAGGATGCTGATGCTATAATAATTAATACCTGTGCTTTTATAGAATCAGCAAAAATGGAATCAATTGAAACTATACTTGAAATGGCAAGGCATAAGCAGTATGATTCATGCAAATGCTTAATAGTTGTTGGATGCCTTTCCCAAAGATATAAAGAGGAATTAATTAAGAATATGCCGGAAATAGATGCAGTAGTAGGGCCTCAATATTATAGCGAGCTACCCCAAATAATAGAAGATATAATAAAAAATAAAGAAAGCCACATTTTAAAGGTAAGCAATAAGGATTACGATATTGAATATGGTGATAGGGTTTTAACTACACCAAATCATTATGCCTATGTTAAAATTGCTGAAGGCTGCAACAATAATTGCAGTTATTGTGCAATTCCTAAGATAAAAGGAAAATATAGAAGTAGGACAATAGAAAATATAAAAAAAGAGATAATTGGATTAACTAAAAAGGGCATAAAAGAAATAATTATTGTTGCTCAGGATACAACAATGTATGGAATTGATATTTATGGGAAAAAGGCACTAGTTGATTTGTTAGACCAAATTCAAAATATTCCAGCCTTAAAATGGATTAGAGTATTGTATATGTACCCAGAGCAAATTACGGATGAATTAATTGAGCTGATTAAGAATAGTAATAAGATATGTCATTATTTTGATATTCCTCTTCAGCATGTAAGTAATGAAGTTTTAAAAAGAATGAGGCGAAGAAATACTAAGGAATATACTATTGAATTAATAAATAAAATAAGAAAAGAAATACCAGATGCAATAATTAGAACTACTTTTATAGTTGGATTTCCAGGGGAAACTGATAGGGAATTCAATGAGCTTAAAGAATTTGTTGAGGATATGAAATTAGATAGGGTTGGTGTATTTGCATATTCGCAGGAAGAAGGAACAGAAGCTTCACTGATGGAGGATCAAATTGAGGAAAAAGTAAAAGAGAATAGAAAAGAAATAATAATGAAGGCTATGCAAAAAATATCTGCAGAAAAAAATAATAAATTAATTGGGGAGGTTATGGATGTTATAGTTGATAAAAAAGTTCATAATGGCATATATATTGGAAGGACCTATGGTGATGCTCCTGATATTGACCAAAATGTTACTATTAAAACAAATAATCATAAAATAAATACTGGTGATATTGTTAAGGTGAAAATTACTAAAACATTTATTTATGATTTAATGGGAGATGTTATTTATGAATACGGCCAATAAACTTACTATTTTAAGAATGATCCTTGTTCCTGTCTTTTTAGTTTTAATTTCTATAAGCTCTGAGGGCTATAACTATACATATGCTGCTACTGCTGTTTTTGCTGTTGCAGCATTCACAGATTTTTTAGATGGCTATATTGCAAGGAAAAAAAATCAGGTAACAAAGTTTGGCAAGTTTATGGATCCCCTTGCTGATAAGTTAATTGTAATATCTGCAATGGTTGCTCTTGTTGAAATGGATAAACTTCAAGCATGGGTTGTTATGATTGTAATTGCAAGAGAGTTAGCAGTTACAGGGCTTAGAACTTTGGCAGCATCTGATGGAATTGTAATTGCTGCAAGCTATTTTGGAAAAGCTAAAACTGTTACCCAAATAATAGCAATTATTGCTATGCTGCTTGATATGCCTTATGGTATTGTTATTATGGGCATAGCAGTAGTGATTACTGTTTTATCCGGTATTGATTATTTTTATAAAAATAGAAATGTATTAAAGATTCAAGATTAGGCCCCTATTTAAATAGGGGATATTTTTTATCCGACACTAATGATTTTATTATACAAACGTAGGGAACGGTCTTGACCGTTCCGTTGATGAATGGGCGGAATCGGGAGGGCGAAACGGTTTTCTCCTAAATTATGAATTATAGTAAGACAATATATTAATGTTGACTTGATTAAAAAAGGTTATAGTGGTTATAATCTTAAAAGAAATAATAATTTGTATAATTTAATAGTTTTGTTTGACCTTTAGGTAATTATATATTATAATTACATTAGAACGTATGTTCGGACGCACAAGTTAAAATAGAAGGGATGATTGATTTGGGTACTGATAAAAACATTGATAAAAACAGTGAAAAGCAAAAGGCTCTTGAAAATGCTATAAATCAAATAGAAAAACAATATGGTAAAGGAGCTGTAATGAGGCTTGGGGAGGACTCAAAGCTTAATGTTGAAGTTATTTCAACAGGTTCACTTGATCTTGATATAGCACTTGGAGTAGGAGGAGTACCAAAAGGAAGAATAATTGAGATTTTTGGGCCTGAATCTTCTGGTAAAACTACTGTAGCTCTTCATATAATAGCAGAATCTCAAAAAATTGGCGGGACTGCAGCTTTTATTGATGCAGAGCATGCCCTTGATCCTATTTATGCTAAGAATTTAGGAGTTGATATAGAAAATTTAATTGTCTCACAGCCAGATACTGGTGAACAAGGGCTTGAAATAGCAGAGGCACTTGTCAGATCAGGTGCTGTAGATGTTATTGTAATAGATTCAGTTGCAGCTTTAGTTCCAAAGGCTGAAATTGAAGGTGAAATGGGGGACGCTCACGTTGGACTTCAGGCAAGGCTTATGTCCCAAGCACTAAGAAAACTTGCAGGTGCCATAAGCAAATCAAAATGTGTCGCAATTTTCATAAACCAGTTAAGAGAAAAAGTCGGTGTTATGTTTGGAAATCCGGAAACTACTCCGGGGGGCAGGGCTTTAAAATTCTATTCTTCTGTAAGGCTTGATGTTAGAAGAATTGATTCTATTAAGCAGGGTGATGAGATAATAGGTAATAGAACAAAAGTAAAAGTGGTAAAAAATAAGGTTGCACCTCCGTTTAAACAAGCTGAATTTGATATTATGTATGGAACTGGAATTTCAAAAGAAGGAAACATATTGGATGTGGGTGTAAATAACGATATTGTTGTAAAAAGTGGTTCTTGGTTTTCTTATAACGACCAAAAACTTGGACAAGGTCGTGAAAATGCAAAAGCTTTCTTAAAGGACAATGTCAAAATAAGAGATGAAATAGAAAATAAAATAAGAACAAAATATAATTTGCCTTTAATAGATGCAAGTAAATCTAATGATAATGAGAAAAAAGATAAAGAGCCAAATAAAATTGCATCTAATGATAATGAGAAAAAGGATGGAGAGTCAAATAAAATCGCGTAATAATAATGCCATGTATTTTGCATGGCATCATTATTATGCAGCTCACAATTTGAGGTGATATATTGAAAATAACTGATATTTGCAAGCAGAAAAGGAGCACAGAAAGATATAACATCTATATAGATGATTCCTTTTCTTTTTCAGCTTTAGCTGAAGATATTATAAAATATAATATTAAAATATCCAATGAGTATAGTAAGGATGAGCTAAATGATTTAATTAAAAAGTGTGAATATGATAAAGCTTATGAATATGCATTAAAAATATTGAGCATTAGGGATTTTTCAGTAAATGATTTAAAAAATAAGCTTAAAACTAAAAACTATTCTGAATATACAATAAAGGGTGTTACTCAAAAGCTTAAAAGTTATGATTTATTAAATGATGAAAAATATGCAAATAAGTTAATCAATGATTCATTAGAATTAAAAAAAGACGGAATTAATAAAATCAAATATCAACTTAAATCTCATGGTATTGAAAATAATATAATTGATAATATCAAAATTGATAATAAAAAAGAATGTGAAAATGCACATGATATTGCATTAAAAAAATACAAATTAATAAAAGGAAAAGGTAATGAAAAGGGGAAGCTATATAGATATTTAAGCTCAAAGGGTTATGAATATGATACTATTAAAAAAGTTATAAATGAAATAATAAAGGATGCTGACGACGAAGAACTTAAGTAGTGACAAATATACCAGCAGTTTTAGTTGAATGGTCAACTTGACATAAAATTAAAACTATAATAAAATAAAGACAAATAATGGTTAGGTATAGTCACTCCATTATTTAATGCTTCAAAAATTTAGGTATTTCTCTTTATCAGGTTTTAATAAAAAATAAACTACAAAGGAGGTGACAAACATTACACCGACCGAAATAATAATAACTATTGTAATAGGAATCATAGCCTTTATTTTAGGCTATTTAATTAGAAAAAATATTGCTGAAGGCAAATTAAAATGTGCCGAAGATCAAGCAGAAAAGATAATATCAGATGCTGAAAGAGAATCTGAATCAAAAAAGAAAGAATCAGTATTAGAAGCTAAAGAAGAAATTCATAAGTTAAGAACTGAGTATGATAAAGAAGTAAAAGACAGAAGAAATGAACTGCAGAGAATGGAAAGAAGGCTTCTTCAGAGGGAAGAATCTATTGATAAAAAAGTTGAGACCCTTGAAAATAGAGAAGATAATTTAAATAAGAAACAGCAAGAAATTCAAAATTTACAGGACCAAACAACTGATTTATATAATAAACAAGTTGAAGAGCTTGAAAGAGTTGCAGGGCTTACTACTGAAGAAGCAAAAGAGTTGCTTTTAAATAATGTAAAAAAAGAAATTAAGCATGAATCAGCAATGCTTATAAAAGATGCTGAAACAAGAGCAAAAGAAGAAGCTGATAAGAAGGCAAGGGAAATAACTGCCTGTGCTATACAAAGGTGTGCAGCTGATCATGTAGCTGAAACAACTGTTTCAGTTGTTACTTTACCTAATGATGAAATGAAGGGAAGAATCATAGGCAGAGAAGGCAGAAATATTCGTGCTCTTGAAACATTAACAGGAGTTGATTTAATAATAGATGATACCCCTGAAGCTGTAATTTTATCGGCTTTTGATCCAATAAGAAGAGAAGTTGCAAGAATTGCACTTGAAAAGCTTATAGCTGATGGCAGGATTCATCCTGCGAGAATTGAGGAAATGGTTGAAAAAGCCAAAAAAGAAGTTGAAAATGATATCAGAGAAGAAGGTGAAGAGGCAACTTTTGAAACAGGTGTTCATGGGCTGCATTCTGAGCTTATAAGGTTACTAGGAAGATTAAAATATAGAACAAGTTATGGACAAAATGTTTTAAAACATTCAATAGAAGTATCACATTTAGCAGGCCTTATGGCCTCTGAACTTGGGGCTGACGTTGCATTAGCTAAGCGGGCAGGATTATTGCATGATATAGGTAAAGCTGTAGATCATGAAGTGGAAGGTCCTCATGCAATAATAGGCAGTGACGTAGTTAAAAAATATAATGAAGCTCCTGCTGTTGTTCATGCTGTTGCAGCACATCATGGAGATGTTGAACCTCAAACTGTTGAAGCAGTTTTGGTTCAAGCTGCTGATGCTATTTCTGCCGCAAGACCTGGTGCAAGAAGAGAAACCCTTGAAGCATATATAAAAAGACTTGATAAACTTGAAGAAATTGCTAATTCATTTGATGGTGTTGAAAAATCTTATGCAATACAAGCAGGAAGAGAAATAAGAATAATGGTTAAACCAGAGCAAATATCGGATATTGAATCAGCACAATTGGCCCGAGATATAGTAAAAAAGATCGAATCTGAACTTGAGTATCCAGGGCAGATAAAAGTCAATGTAATAAGAGAAACTAGAGCAATTGAGTATGCAAAATAGTTCAAATAAAAAAACTTCGGTTATCTGAAGTTTTTTTATTTATAAAAAGAAGGAAATATTTAGTTCATGTAGAATTAAGTAGTTATAAAGACTAAATAATAAACTCTTAGGAGGTAGTAAAATGGAAGTATTAAAAGTTTCAGCAAAATCAAATCCAAATTCTGTAGCAGGTGCTCTGGCAGGAGTTATAAGGGAAAATGGTACTGCAGAAATTCAAGCAATAGGTGCAGGCGCAATTAACCAGGCAGTTAAAGCCGTGGCAATAGCAAGAGGCTTTGTTGCCCCAAGCGGAGTTGACTTAATTTGTATCCCTGCATTTACTGATATTACTATAGAAGGTGAAGAGAGAACTGCTATTAAGTTTATAGTCCAACCAAGATAGTATTTTAAAGACCTGCAGAATATGTAGGTCTTTTGTTTTTAACGCTATTAATATAGGGCTTATCCATAATTATAGACATAGTTGTTATATAGTGTTATATTATAAATTATAAGAGCTATAATATAAGATTTGGGAGTGCTTTTATGATTAAAGGAGAAAATAGAAACAGACAGTTTCCAAATAAGATAAATACAACTACAGTAGTAAAATTATTGATATTACATTTACTTATTAAAAGAAGTTATTATGGTAATGAGCTTATAGATGAAATAGAAAAAATAATGTGTTATAAATGGAGGCCAAGCCCTGGCATGATTTATCCACTGCTTAGAAATATGGAGGATAACCTTATAGTTGAAGGATGGTGGGATGAACCAGATAAGAAGACAAAAAGGCATTATAAAATAACTGATGTTGGCATGAAATATTATGAAAGAATTAAAGCTATTAATAAGCCACTCTTTGAAGAATCACTTTCTATTATAGATAGCACTATTAATGCCATATACAAATAAAGTGAACTACCGCCAACAAGAGGTTGATGGCTTCTTGTTTCAATGTATATATTATTTTAAAGTAAATATAGGGGTGATTTTATGGAATTGTCAAGAAAATGTCAGCAAATTTCTGCATCAGTTACATTAGCAATAACTGCTAAAGCAAAAAAATTAAAGTCCGAGGGGGTAGATGTTATAAGTTTTGGAGCAGGTGAACCTGACTTTAATACACCTTTGAATATTCAAAATGCGGGAATTGAAGCGATAAAAAAAGGATTTACCAAATATACTCCTGCCTCTGGAACAAGCGAATTAAAAGAGTCAATATGTTATAAGTTAAAAAGAGATAATGGATTGAGCTATAAACCTTCTCAAATAGTTGTCTCAAATGGTGCTAAGCACTCACTTTATAATACACTGATGGCCATATGTAATCCTGGAGATGAAGTAATTATTGCAAATCCTTATTGGGTTAGTTATCCTGAGCTTGTTAAACTTGTTGATGCTGTTCCTGTTTTTGTTCAAACCAAAGAAGAAAATAATTTTAAATATACTGAAGATGATTTAGTTAAGGCAATTACAAATAAAACTAAAGCAATAATATTAAATAGTCCGAATAATCCAACAGGAGTTGCTTATTCCAAAAAAGAACTTGCAATGATAGCTAATTTAGCTGTAAAATATGATTTATTTGTTATATCAGATGAAATATATGAAAAACTTGTATATGATGATGTAAAGCATATAAGCATAGCTAGTTTATCTGAAGAAATGAAAAATAGAACTATCGTTGTAAATGGTGTTTCAAAAGCTTATGCTATGACAGGATGGAGAATTGGATATGCTGCTGCACCTGAAAATGTTTCTAAAATCATGTCAAATGTTCAAAGCCACTGTACATCAAACCCTAATTCTATAGCTCAGTATGCCAGCGTAGAAGCTCTTAGAGGGCCACAGGATACTGTTGAATTAATGAGAAGAGAGTTTGAAAAAAGAAGAAACTATATGGTTAAAAAGATAAATACTATTCCGGGATTATCGTGTAAAATGCCTAGCGGTGCTTTTTATGTGATGGTAAACATTTCAAGAATAAAAGGGATGGTTGTAAAGGGATATACTATTAATTCATCCTTAGATTTTTGCAATGCTTTGCTAAATTCTGAAAAGGTAGCTGCAATTCCGGGATCTGCATTTGGTGCAGATGATTTTATTAGATTATCCTATGCTACATCCTTAGAAGCTATTACTAAAGGACTTAACAGAATAGAGAATTTTATATTGTAATTAAAGGGGATTTTGATACCCCTTTTTTTATTTACAAATAATATGATATAATAATTACGAAAGATTTTTTTAAATTAGAGATCAAGTGATTCTTAGACTCAGGTGGAGTTTGCTTATGAGAAATACCTCTCTCCATCTGAGTCTTAGAAGAACTTATCCAGGGGCGTAGCATCCGTTATTCCCCGCCTTAAGCGGGGTATTACGGATGGTAGCCATCGGACAAATATTCGTAAGGAGTAGGATAATATGCACGAACACGAACTATATGAAAGCCCACTAATAAAAAGATATGCAAGTAAAGAGATGTCACAGATTTTTTCTGACAAAAACAAATTTGTAACTTGGAGAAAACTTTGGGTTGCATTAGCGGAATCTGAAAAGGAATTAGGCCTTAATATCACTGATGAGCAAATTGAAGAATTAAAAAGTCATATTTATGACATAAACTATGATGTTGCAGAAGAAAGAGAAAAAATCACAAGGCATGATGTTATGTCTCATGTTTATGCTTATGGAAAGCAATGCCCTAAAGCTAAAGGTATTATTCATTTAGGGGCAACAAGCTGCTATGTGGGCGATAATGCTGATGTGATTATCATGAGAGATGCAATGCTAATTTTGAAAAATAAACTTATCCAGTGTATTAGAAATCTTAGAGATTTTGCCTATAAATATAGAAGTATGCCTACACTTGCTTTTACACATCTACAACCTGCACAGCTTACTACAGTAGGGAAAAGGGCATGCTTATGGATTCAAGATTTAATGATGGATTATGATAATTTAATTTATTGCATGGATAATTTAAAATTACTTGGAGTTAAAGGTACAACTGGAACTCAAGCAAGCTTTTTGGATCTTTTTGATGGCGATGATGAAAAAGTAAAGAAATTAGATGAAATTGTATGTGAAAAAATGGGATTTAAAGATAAGTATTTTAAAATTTCAGGACAGACCTATACAAGAAAGCAGGATACCCTTGTACTTAATTGCCTTGCAGAAATTGCTCAAAGCGCTTATAAGTTCAGTAATGATTTGAGAATACTGCAGGGTATGAAGGAAATGGAGGAACCATTTGAAAAGAATCAAATTGGCTCATCGGCTATGGCTTATAAAAGGAATCCAATGAGATCTGAAAGAATATCTTCTCTTTCGAGATTTGCTATTATAAACCTTTTAAACAGCTATATTACTGCTTCAACACAATGGTTTGAAAGAACTCTTGATGATTCAGCAAATAGAAGAATTGTTATACCTGAAACCTTTTTAGCTGTAGATGGCATATTGAATTTATATATAAATATTACTTCTAAAATGGTTGTATATCCTAAAATAATAGAAAAGCATATCAATGAAGAGCTTCCTTTTATAGCTACTGAAAATATATTAATGGAGGCCGTAAAAAAAGGAGGAGACAGGCAGGTACTACATGAAAAAATAAGAGTTCATTCAATGGAGGCGGGTAGGGCAGTAAAAGAGTTTGGAAAACCAAATGATTTGATAGATAGAAT
>DHEX01000093.1:0-9037 GCA_002400085.1 Clostridiaceae bacterium UBA4839
AACGCTTTTTTCATATTTGAAAATTTAAAAGTGTAGACATAAGATTCATGTTAGACATACAAAAGGCAATAAAGTATGAGCATTCTTTATTGCCTTTATAAAAAAAATTAAATTATGATTTCCAAGAATGAAAATCATTTGATAATTCTATCTATTCGTTTATTTTCCTATACAAAGTTGTAAGACCTATTCCAAGTTTATTTGCAATATTTTTTTTGCCTTCTGTTGTATTTCCATATTTACCAAGGCATTTGTTTATTATATCCTTTTCAAATTTAGATGTCATTTGCTCAAGAGTACCATCTATATTAATATATTCTCCTAATTCCAAGTCATTGCTTAAATTATTATCTTCTAGATAATCAGGCAAATCAGAAAGAGTAATTTCATCACTAATAGATAGGTTAACAGCATATTCAAGAGCGTTTTCTAGTTCTCTTACATTTCCAGGCCATTCATAGCATAAAAATTTTTCCTCAACCTCTTTAGATAGATGCTTGATAGAAATGCCCATTCTTTTGCATAGTCTATTCAGTATATATTCTGATAATATAAGTACATCTGTTTCTCTCTCCCTAAGTGGAGGAAGGTTAAGAGGTATTACATTTAATCTATAAAATAAATCCTGCCTAAACATTTTATTCTTCACAAGCTCTTCAAGATTTCTATGGGTTGCAGATATTATTCTTATATTTACTTTAATTGGGTTGTTGCCACCTACCCTGTATATTTCCTTCTCTTGTATTGCTCTTAGAAGTTTAGGTTGAAGATGGAGGGGTAAATCGCCAATCTCATCTAAAAATAACGTGCCGTTATTTGCAAGTTCAAATTTACCTATCCTTCCATGGCTGTTTGCACCTGTAAAGGCCCCCTTTTCATATCCAAATAATTCTGATTCTAAAAGGTTTTCTGGTATGCATGTACAGTTTATTGCCATGAAGGGTCCATCTTTTCTTGGGCTGCTATTGTGTATTGCCCTTGCAAACAATTCCTTTCCTGTACCGCTTTCACCATTTAGAAGTATAGTAGAATCTGATTTAGCAACAATGGTTGCTTTTTTAATAACATCTAAGAGCTTACTACTTTTACCTATTATATTTGGAAAGTTAACACTATCATCAGTGGTATAATTCATTGCGATATTTATTATATCTCTAATTTCATCAAAGCTTATTAAAGATGATATCCTCTTTTGGTTTAATACTATGTCATTTGATTTATATAATACTTTAATTTCTCTGCCATCATTTATATGCCAAGTTGCTACTACTTCTTTATTATGAGTATCATTTATGTTTATGTTAGTTATGATATCAGTTACACTTTTCCCTATTACATGGTCTTTTGAAAGGCTCATGTTTAGTGAATTTAGTGCTTTAATATTTATATGGCTTATTTTTTTATCTGGGCTTATTATTATTATGCTTTTATTTATTGAGTTTATAATTTCATTTACTTCCGTCATTTCAATATTGAGACTATTAGATACTTTTATTTTTGATATTTCATTTTCAATCAAATTAGCAGTATTTTGAAGCATAATTAAATATTCATCTTTTTTATTTATAATAAGTTGTTTTTGTATATCATTAAAAGCAATAAAGCCAATAACACCAATCACCTTTGCTTCTACCTTAATTGGATAGGCAATGTGTCCCATCTCCCTGCAAGAGGAGAAGCGATGACATTCCTTGCAAACGCAGTTCCCTGATGTAGAAATATTTAGCTGCTCTCTGCCGCTTTTAAGTATTTTAGCAAACAAAGAGTTATTAGCAGTACATTCATCAATCATGCTATAATAATCTCCAGTTCCGCCAATCCTTATGAGATTTTCGTCTACCACAGTAACATCGACTTTAGTAGCAGAGTTTATGTCCTCTGCTAAATCCTGAATTTTATCTTGAATTAATCTCAAATATGACATGAAATCGCCCCCAAAAAGATCGTATTTTATATAAACCTATAGTATTATCCTATCATAAATATGAAATATGTTAATGTGATATATAACATGATTGTGCTAAATGCAAGTTGGAATGAAACACTTTTTTGCCTCTGTTAAATCGTTTTTTAAATCATAATCCAATTAGAAATTTGAAAACATAAAAAATGCTTCGCATTTTTTTACTGTTGTAACACAAAATAGTAAATTTACGATTTCAAATTTAAGTTCTTTTTCTAAAATAAGTAGGTAATGAATAATAAGCATATTTAGTATGCAGTTTGATTTTGCCTGTTTTTTGCTTACATTTTTCTTTTAAAAATTGTATATACCCATTAATAACTTCTATATCAGACATGGGTGGGGTTATATTGCCGTATAGGTATCTATCGTAGCAGTCTGAAACATCTTCCTTAGAATAATCTATAGTTTTGTTTAATTTATAAATATACTCCTTAATAGTTTCATTAGGTTCATAATTTGCCCCGTAAATTTTCCCATATATAATTATAGTTTTAATACTCTTCCTCATTAATTTATCTATATTAACTTCTCGCTTGAATTTTTTTAATAGAGTATAAATAATTATAAAAGCAATTCCTAAAACTAAAGCCCCAAATATAATCAATTTGTTTTCATTTTGAACTTCATTATTTTGCTGTGCACTTTCTTCAGGCTTTTTCTCGGGCTGAATATTTTCATCTTTTTCTGCTTCCTCATTATCCTCTGGCGTAGCTATTTTTTCATCTTCAAGCATCAAAGAATTAGAGTCTCTGCCAGGGGTTGGATCAAAAGTTACCCATCCTATACCTTTAAAATAAAGCTCTACCCAGGCATGAGCATCTGATTCATACACCATGGTATAACTGCTTTTATCCTTCAAAGAGCTCACAGCATAGCCCTCAACATATCTTGATGGTATTCCAGCAATTCTTGCCATAACTGCCATAGCTGTAGCATAATACGTACAGTAACCTTTTTTCTCTTCAAAAAGAAAATAATCTACAAAATCTCTTCCCACTGGAAGATCCGATGTTTTTAAAGAATAAGGATAATTTTTCTTTAAGTAGTTTTCAATTGCAGAAGCTTTCATATAGCTATTATTATATTTATCAGTTATTTTGTATGTTAATTCATACACTCTATCAGGCATTTCTGCAGGTATCTTTAAATAATTATCCATATCAGTTTTATTGATTAAATTATTACCTGCATTTAAAAAAGTATTTTTATCAATTTTAGGAATTAAGGAACTTACAGTATAAGATTTTTTAGGAGCTTTTTCAACAGATATCTCATTATAGCTGTCAACATAATATGCCCCCGAATCAACTTCTACTTTTTCGGGATAAAGAGCATTAAAAATAGTAGCTGTATTTGTATAGTTAAAAATTTGAAGCTTTAATGGCTCCATAGTTATTTTCTCATTTTCTATCTTTCTTAAATTTGCTGCCTTTCCCGTTACATTTGTCTTCATCCACTGATAACCATTATAATAATCTTTAATTGAGCCCCTTAAGTGAGCTCCTCTTATATCATTATCACTTTCAACCTTAAGAGCAGGAACTTTTCTTAATTTTGCTTCTCCTCCAAGCCTTCCCGGATTTGGCTGATATCCTGTAGATACCAAAGAAAACTTACCTTTTCCTGAAGAATAAGAGCCATTTCCTTCTCCATTGAATTTATCTACAACATTCTTTTGAACCCATTCTATTTTTACTGGCTTGCCGCCATAAGGTAAAAGACTGATAAAAAACGTTACCAATACTAAAAATAAAGATACATATAAAAACCATCTATGACCATAATTTTTATCAATTTTAACATTTCTATAGTTATATTCTTCTTTATTTTTTACTAAATTGTTATAAGCCATCAAAAACAAACTGGTTAATAGGAATAACTCACAATCATTATAAAAATTATAATCCGCCATAAAAAAATAAACAGCAAAAACAGTACAGCCAAAAACAATTATAGTTAATGGCTTTCTTTTTTCTACAACAAAATAATAAAATATAAACGCCAATATGCAGCACAAAATAGTCATTAATTGATTAAAGTAATTGCCATATTCAGGAGTTATACACTGATTTAAAGACAGGCTGTCAATAAAGCTATATAAGTTCGTTAATGTTTTAAAAATGGTTTTTATATATCCGAATTTATATAATACGCCAATTATGCCAAATATACTTATCCAAAAATAATTTAAATTTAAAAAACAGTATATATAAATAATGACTAAAAATACTATCATAAACAGCATAAAAGGTTTATATCCTATGTTTGATATCTTAAATGTTGAATTTGCTAAGGATAAAAGGATAACTGAAATAGCTAAGCCATATATTAACGCTTCCTGGGGTCTTGTTTTATTTTTCATAGAGTTTCAAGTACCCCCTTTACATCTGAATCATAGTTTAATGTAAATATTTTAATACCCATATTTTTAATTTTTTCTATCTTGCTATTTCTTAAATCTAAATCAGCAGAATAAATTATAATTATATCATATCCCATATCCTTTATCTGGCAGTATATTTCTGCATCTTCCCTGGATATTGTTCCTGTTATAATAATAATTGAGCTGCTGCTGCTTATTAAACTTATACGTTTTTGAAGTACATCCTTCATTCGTGAATCACCGCAGACTTTAGCCTCTGATAATACATTTAAAAAGCCTTTGAATTCTTTTACATCCCTTCCCTTAACATAGCTTACCATGTCATTGTTAATATACATATATACTGATGTAATATTTTTCAGCAAAAAATAAGCTATGGAAGATGCTGCCTCAGCTGCCCTTTCTTCAAGATCTCTGCTGTTTTCCCCTCTGTAGCACCCATAATGAAAATCAACAAAAATATAAGCTGAAGCTGTTCCTGTCATTTCATAGTTTTTAACAAAAAGTGATCCTTTTTTAGCTGAAACTTTCCAGTGAATTTTTTTAACATTATCACCTATAGCATACTTTTTTATATCAGATACGCTGGTATTATCCTCATAAGCTTTCACCTTTGTAGACAGGGTTCCAAAAGATTGATAAGATTTTAAATTAAAGTTTGAGAGCATATATAGTTTAGGGTATATATTAAAATTAGTATTAGAATATATTGTTTTTTCTAATTTAAACATTCCAAATATATCTTTAACACATATCTCAAGAGGGCCAATATTATATAATCCCCTGTATTTGGCATTAAAATCTGTCCTATAAACATATCTTTCCATTGGCTTTAATGCAGTAACACAAGGATTGCTTTTTAAGCCTGTCAGTAATAAAGAGGTTTTATCATTAATTTCTATATGTGGAGCAGGAAGTATTGTTTCACTATCTATATAAGATAAAATATTTATTTTATCCCCTGTATAGTATTCATGTTCTGATATTTTCTGATAACCAGAAATATTTTTATAAATAATTATAGTCCAAAAAAATGAAAAAAGTAATCCGCCTGATATAGTATAAAAAATCAGGTATGGTATTTTACCTCCGCCAAAAAGTGCCAAAAGTAAAGTTGCTGTAATTATAAAATAAAATTCCTTATTTATTTTAATCATAATCTGAAACACCCGGAACTTTAANNTTTAGATACATATTTAACATCGTCAGGGGTAACAAAGTCTCTTCCTTTTAAAATTGCCCTGCCTTGGCTTGCTCTATATAAATTAAGCGATGCTCTTGGGCTTGCTCCTAATAATATCTTATCGTTTTCCCTTGTGGAACGAACAATAGATAAGATATACATCTCAACTCCACTATTAACCATAACACTTTTAACTTCGTTCTTTATTCTTATAATATCCTCAGTACTTGCTACTGGTTTTAATTCAGTCAAAGGATTAATTTCCTTAAATCTTTTTAACATATTAAGCTCACTTGTCTCATCAGGATAGCCAATATTAACTTTCATCATAAACCTATCAAGCTGAGCCTCTGGAAGCGGAAAAGTTCCCTCATATTCCATAGGATTTTGAGTAGCTAATACCATAAAGGGTTCTTTCAATTTATAGGTTACACCATCAACAGTAATTTGATGTTCTTCCATTGCTTCAAGCAAGCTAGCCTGAGTTTTAGGCGATGTTCGGTTTATTTCATCAGCGAGAATTATTTGCCCCATTATAGGACCCTTTTTAAACTCAAATTCACCTGTTTTTTGATTGTATATTGAAACGCCTGTTATATCAGAAGGAAGCAAATCAGGTGTAAACTGAATTCTTTTAAAATCACAATTTATTGATTTAGCAATTGAGTGAACTAACACTGTTTTACCCACTCCTGGTACATCTTCAATTAAAACGTGTCCTCCGCTTATAAGGCATATAATAATTTTTTCTATGGTGCCCCTTTTCCCCACCATAACCTTTTCTACATTAGAAATTATGTCCTGAAGAACTATATTATTTTCCATAGGTTCACCTCTTCTTTCATGATTATAGCCTAATCACTATTGATATAATCAATTAAGCTCGTAATTCTCAATTTAGATTTAATCCACTGCTGTGATAAGAAAAATATATTCCATCTTTCTTAAAATTCTATCATCTTTTACCCAAAATATCCATTATATTTGAAATATTGCAAATATAATATTAACAAAAACAAAAGAAACGCTTATGCGTTTCTTTATGGGGTTGAAGTATTTTTACTTGTTCTGGATGTTTTTTTTCCAACCCTTATTTTTCCTTTAACGGGCTTATAATAATCCTTTGAAACAAGATCTGTTCTAACAAGATTTCCATCTTGATATATTTTTTTATAAGTTTTTGATTTGATTCCCTCAATTGGTCTTTGTTCAACAACTCTGCTGTCATCTCCTAATGTGTTATCATCTATATATTCCACATCAGCTTTTACCCTTTCGTAAATTTCTGTAACAATTTCAACGCTTTGCCCAGGATGTTCATTTGCACCAAATAAATTTACCACCACTCCCCCATTATTTAAATAAGATTGAATATATATGGGATATTTATTCGAATTTTTAAACTTCAAGTCTATTTCATTGCCTGATATAGTAGCATCTCTTCCAGGTCCTGTATAGGATACTACAAGGCCATGCTGTGATCTTTCAACAATAGGTAAATTTGCCAAAAGTGCTGCATTATAAACAGTTGTTGTTACCTGGCATATTCCTCCAGCAAGCCCTGGTATAACTTTACTCTCAATTATTACAGGTGCTTCTTTATATCCCTTTTCCGCCAGCCTTGGCCCTAATGCCTTATTCATAGAAAAAGTCTCTCCCGGCATTAGTAAAACCCCATTTATAGCCGAACATGCAATTCTTAAGTTTTCTGTCCTATCTACATCAGAAGCTCTATAGTATGTTGTAAAAGTAGAAATCTTCGTATTAATTTTTGAAAGCATTTCCGACTTAATACGTGCTTCCACTACATCCACCGGTATATTAATTTTATCGACTTTAGAATTGGGTTCAATTTCTTTTTTTATTAAACCTTTTAATTTCTCTTCATTTACTTTTAATCCTGATACATCATTTGATACTTTAAATTTACCGTTATCATAGGTTATGGATGCATCCTTACCATTAACATTTATATCTGAAGAAATATTCTTTACTAATTCATCAACTTTATTGAAATCATAAGAAAAACCTAATTGAATTTTATAATTTTCTTTTTTGATTTTTCTCCTGTTCATGGTCTTATTAAGTAAATTGCCATCCTTGCCATAATTAAATGCCTTTGCTACAGACTCATCAATATTATATTTTGCATTTAATTCTTTAAAGCTTAAAGTATAAGATTTATCATTATATATAAGCTTAATGTTTTTATTTTGAATAGGCAAACTAAACCTTTCATAAAGCACTTTTGCTGCTTCCTCTTTGGTCATTCCGCCGACATCTATATCATTTATATATATACCATCATAAATACAATTTTCACTGGCTATTGTTTTATTTAAAGATATTCCAATAGGTATAAATGAAATTGCAATAATAAAAAGGATAAGTGAAATAATTACTATTTTTTTATTCATGTTTTCACTCCTTAAAATATGCTTGATTTAACTATCTGTTTGTTTTCCGTTTACAAAATCACATAGGTGGCTTAACTTGCAGATTTCACATTTTGGTTTTCTTGCATTGCATACCTTACGTCCATGCCATACAAGCCAATGATGTGCTCTTGACCAATATTCTTTTGGTATATTGTTCATTAGCTGCCTTTCTGTTTCCTCAACATTTTTTGCATCAGCTAGTCCAATCCTATTGGAAACCCTGAAAACATGAGTATCAACAGCAATTGCATCCTTCCCAAAAGCATTAGAAAGTACAACATTAGCTGTTTTTCTGCCTACACCAGGCAAACTTACTAATTGTTCTAAACTATCAGGGACTTTCCCATCAAATTCTGTTATTATTTTTTTACTTGTTCCAATTATGTTTTTAGCCTTGTTTTTATAAAAGCCGCAGGTTCTAATATAACTTTCTAATTCCTCTTGGGTTAAATTTGCAAAATCAAAAGGCGTATTATATTTTTTAAATAAAACTTCTGTAGCCTTATTTACTGTAACATCTGTAGTTTGAGCTGAAAGCATTGTTGCTATTAATAATTCAAAAGGAGAATTAAAATTTAATGCGCATCCCATATCTTTGTACTCGCTTTGCAATAAATTTAGAACTTCCATTGTTTTATCCATTTTAATCACCCACTATTAATTAATACGAAAAATTAAACTAAAAGTTTCAAAAACACATTATTTATTATAGCATATATCAAAAAGAGCTGTGCAAAATGAATTTTAGCGGCAACATATTGAATTTTAATCTGAAAGACCCAATATATTGTATGATTTTTACATTTTGCACCAGCTCACTTTTAATCAACAAAAATACCAAGTAATGCACTTATGACTGATATAATAATTGAAGCTAACATGGCAGGAATGATGCCATGAATTTCAAATCCTTTAGTTATGCCGGAAACTATCATAAGTGAAAGACCATCAACAACAAAAGTAAAAAGTCCTAAAGATAAAAAATTGACAGGTAATGTTAGAACCATAAGGAGCGGCTTTATTAATGCATTCACAATAGAAAGGATAAGAGCTGCTACAATAGCAGT
>DHEX01000093.1:9152-18309 GCA_002400085.1 Clostridiaceae bacterium UBA4839
GATGCTTTTTTAAATGTACACTTATATTCACTGTTAGTCAAACCCAAAATAAAATCGGGATTTATATTTGCTTCCCATCCAAAAGGTTTAAATTCCTCTATCTTAGAATATTCAGCAGTTTTATTATAAGGGCATACATCTTGGCAAGTATCGCATCCATAAATATTAAGACCTAATAATTTTTTTTCTGAGTCCGTTAGTTCTTCTTTTTTTTGTGTTAAAAATGATATACACTTTCTTGGGTCTATATACCATGGCTTTAAAAGAGCCCCAGAGGGACATGCATTTAAACATATTGTACAGCTGCCGCATTTATTTTCAACTGCTTTATCTCTTTCTATATAAATATTAGTAATAATTTCACCTAAAAAAACATAAGAGCCATATTTTTTAGTTATAAGGCTGTTGTTTTTTCCAATAAACCCAATCCCGCTCTTTCTTGCAATTTCCCTTTCACAAAGAGGATTATTATCACAAAAGGATACTGCCTTTGCGCCATATTTCTCAATTAAAAAATTGCATAGTTTTAAAAGCTTTTCCTTTAAAACTATATGATAGTCTAATCCAATTGATGATTTTGAAATATGAATTTGTTTTGTATTAATATCAGCAGTTTTATATGGAAGTGCTATAGCAATAATAGTTTGTGCATCCTCCATAATTTTTTTTATATCCGTTCTTTTATTTTCATTTTCCTCTTCAAACCCCGTAAGAAGTCCAAGTTCTCTTTTTTCTTTTAAAAAATTAATAAGACCTTCATCAAAATTTATATCACAAAATCCTATTAAATCTATTTCAATATCCCTTGCAAAGGATATTATCTCTTCTTTTATACTCATAACATCACCCGTTGTCCATTATTTGTAATTTTCTTTCTTTAATTATATAGTATAAATTCCAATCAAACAATAGAAAATATAAATGAAAGCTGTAATTCGTAATTTAGATTTAATACACCGCTGAGATAAATGAAAGGTAGGTGAATTTAGTGAAAAATAAAATTGCAGTTGAAGAAACTTTAACAAATGTAAGGGATTATTTCATTGAAAAGGGCTATAAAGTTGATTCATTTAGTTCTAATGAAATATACAAATTAAAATCTCAAGACTATGACGCAGTTGTTATTTCCGGCGCAGAAAGAGACTTTTTAGGAATTTCAGATACATTAACCGAGCTTCCCGTTATTGATGCATCAGGAATGTCAGCAGAAGCCGTTTTCAGCAGTATAATCAAGTAAAAATGGGCACCAGCTGATAACTTAACCATGATAATAGGTAGGGCTACATATTGTTTTATGTATGCTCTACCTATTATTTTTTTACTTGCAGAATCTGTGATTTCCTATGACTTTAATAAGTGGTCTTGACCATATCCAGCTATTTGTAGTTTTTGCAGGATTAAAATAGTAAAGAGCACCACCAGATGGGTCCCATCCATTTAGTGCATCTTGAGCTGCATTTATGCTTTCACTATCAGGAGTTAGGTAAAGTTGGCCATCACTTACTGCGTCAAATGCACCCGGCTGGTAAATCACACCTGGAATTGTAGACGGAAATCTTGGATCCCTTGTTCTATTTATAATGACACCTCCTACTGCAACCTTGCCTATGTATGGTTCACCCCTTGCCTCACCGTGAATGCATTGGGCAAGGAGATAAAGATTTTGACTGCCTGGAGCATTTGATTCTCCTGTGTTAATTCCAAGGGCCCTAAGGGTTTCATTACCCGCAACCCCATCAACCCTTAAGCCATTTTTACTTTGGAAGTATCTAACTGCAGTATAAGTTTGATATCCATATTCACCATCAACACTACCAGAATAGTATCCCCAATTCTTAAGTCTTCTTTGAATTTCTGTTACAGTGCTGCCCTTTGAACCATAACTATAGGTTACAGCACTTACATACTCAGGATTAAAGCTAATGGTAATGTACAGGATACATACCATAGCAAAACACCAAGCAGCTAAAAATACGCGCTTCAAATAAATCAACCCCTTCCTTTGATTATTTTTGCAGCTTTAGTATATTTTTTGATAAAAATTGAGTTTCATTCATGATTTTACAAAAAAGATTTTATTTTGTTTATTATAAGGATATATTTCCAATGAGTTTCTTAAGTGGTAATTTAATCCTAAGAACATCTTTGCAAAGGTCAAAGTGAATGGAATATGTTTTTCTTATCGCAGCGGTGATTTAAATCTAAATTTTGAATTACAGCTCTTTAAAATCCTAATGTATATAAAATAATAAGATTTTGATATAATAAAATAATAAAGTATTAAAAAAATATTTTTTAATAATTGGGAGTGATTTTATTGGCAGATTTTTTACCTATATCTATAGAAGATATGAAAGCTAGAGGTTATGATAGCCTTGATTTTATTTGTGTTTCAGGTGATGCATATGTGGATCACCCATCTTTTGGAATTGCAATTGTTACAAGGCTTCTCGAATATATGGGATTTAAAGTTGGTATAATTCCTCAACCGAATTGGAAAGATAAAAATGATTTCATGAAACTTGGAAAGCCTAATATTGCTTTTCTTGTTTCTTCAGGAAATATAGATTCTATGGTTAATCATTATACTGCAGCAAAAAGAAAAAGGCATGATGATATATATTCTCCCGGAGGTAAATCAGGATACAGACCGGACAGAGCAGTTATTGTTTACTGCAACAGGATTAGAGAAGCATACAAGGATGTACCTATTATAATTGGCGGAATAGAGGCCAGCCTAAGGTGCTTTGCACATTACGATTATTGGGATGATAGAGTTAGAAACTCTATACTCGTGGATAGCAGTGCAGATCTTCTTATATATGGTATGGGCGAAAACCCCTTACTTGAAATTGGTAACTTGCTGAAATACGGTAAAAATATTAAAGATATAAAGGATATAAGAGGAACTTGCTATATGGCTGATGAAAATTCCCTGCCTAAAGATGCCATTGAGCTGCCTTCATTTGAAAAGGTATCCCAAGATAAGATGGAATATGCAAAAGCATTTAAAATTCAATTTCAAGAGCAGGATGCAGTAACTGGGAAGGCATTATATCAAAAGCATAGTTTAAAATACTTAGTACAAAATCCTCCACAGTATCCTCTAAGTACGGAAACGATGGATCTTGTATATAGGTTACCATATATGAGAACCTATCATCCTATTTATGAAAATTTAGGTGGTATTCCAGCTATAAAGGAAGTTGAATTCAGTATAACTTCTCATAGAGGATGCTTTGGCTCCTGCTCCTTTTGTGCCTTAGCATTTCATCAGGGAAGGGTTATTCAAAGAAGAAGTGATGAATCAATTATTGAAGAAGCAGAAAAGCTTACGAAATCAAAAGATTTCAAGGGATATATTAATGATATAGGAGGCCCAACTGCTAACTTTTTAGAGCCATCCTGTAAAAAGCAGCTAACATATGGGGTATGTAAAGATAGGCAGTGCTTATTTCCATCCCCTTGTCCTAATTTAGTTATTGATCACAAAAACTATCTTGAGCTTCTTAGAAAAGTAAGAAAAATTAAGGGCATAAAAAAAGTTTTCATACGTTCAGGTATTAGGTATGATTATTTAATTTATGACAAAAACGATGAGTTTTTTAATGAGCTGGTTAAGTATCATATAAGCGGGCAGCTAAAGGTTGCACCTGAACACATATCAGATAAGGTTTTAAAGCTTATGGGCAAACCAAGCAGAAAAGTTTATGACAGGTTTGTTCAAAAATATAATGAAACGAACAAAAAATTTGGATTAAATCAATTTTTAGTACCTTATCTTATGTCAAGTCATCCAGGCAGTGATATGAATGCTGCTATAGAGCTTGCAGAATATATTCGCGACATGGGATATAACCCTGAGCAGGTTCAAGACTTTTACCCTACACCGGGCAGTTTATCAACTGCTATGTATTATACAGGGATAAACCCTCTTACTGGGGAAAAGGTTTATGTCCCAAGAACTCAAGAAGAAAAGGATATGCAAAGGGCATTGCTGCAATATAGAAATCCTAAAAACTATAACTTAGTATATAAGGCACTAAAGCTTGCACATAGAGAAGATTTAATTGGATATGATAAAAAATGTCTGATAAAACCTCAAAAGCATCAAATTTCTGTTCAAAAGAAAAAAGATAGTAAACGGAAAATCAAGAGGTGATCCCTATTTAATGGAAGGATTAATAGTGAATTTTGTAAAAGATGTAGCAATAAACAAGCCATTATTAGCTTATACCTTCTTTTTTATAAACAGTGTACTTCAAATTCTTTTTCCTCCCTATCCAGGTGATACCATAATAGTATTTCAAGGATACCTTAGTTTAGAAGGTATCCTTAATCCATATTTTCTTCTTTTCAATATTTTAGTTGGAACGGTTTTAAGCAGTATATTTTTATATTATCTTGGATATGCACATGGTGATAAAGTTTTAAATAACAATTTTATAAATAAATATTTTAAAATCAATAAAATATATCGTCTTAATAAATGGTTTGAAAAATATGGGTCATTAATAGTTATTTTAGGTAAATTTACCCCAGGTTTTGGTTCTATTGCCTTTATCGCTGCAGGGATATTTAAGCTTCCGCCAGTACGCACAATTATTTCTATTGGAATTGCTTGTACTTTGCAAAATGCCACCCTTTATATGGGCGGCAGAATTGCTGGAGAAAATATTGATTTTATAAAGAATCTCATAAACAAATACAGCTTAATTATTCTTTTAAGCATTTTAATCGCGTTTATTGCTTATTTTATAATTAAATACTTTCATAAAAAGTCTATTAAAAAATGATTTATGGTGCAAAAACCTTTATCCTTCTTCTTTCAACGCCTATATCAAGAGGAAATGTTGGACCAGCTTCACCATCAATATCTGTGTCAAGCTTTTCATCACATTCTATTGTAAATTTATCCCCTGTAAGATAAATTACATTATTGCTTTCAAGATGTTCTCCCTTTAACATTTTTATAAAAAAGTTAATTAAATCAACCATTGAACATGCTTTTATTGCAATGAGGTTAAGCTTACCATCCCTTGCTGTAGCACCTGGGGCAAGTTTAAATCCTCCTGCTGTGGAACCATTTAAAATTACAAATAAGTAAATTGAAGCTTTAATGATATTATCATTTTGTTTGATTGTAACAGGTATAGCTCTAAAATTAGGTATTTGCTCAATGCCTTTGATATAATATGCCATTTTACCTAATGTATTTTTCATATTTGTATCAATTTTTGGAGAAATGTCTGTGAGAAGCCCCGCTGCTGCTACATTAACAAAATATCTGTCATTAATTTTTCCTACATCATAATCCATAGTTTTACCCTTAACAATTACATCGCAAGCTGCGGTTACCCTTTTAGGTATTCCAACATGTGTAGCAAAATCATTTGCTGTACCCGATGGAAAAATGCCAAGGGGTACATGAATATCATTTTTAATCATGGCACTTATTACATGATTTAATGTTCCGTCCCCACCAGAAGATATAATACAGTCGCAATCACCGGACCTTTCCACGCTTTCGTATATATCCTCTACTGACATTGTTCTATAAGGTGTAACCTCATACCCACCTCTTTCAAGTTTATCAATTACTAAATCTAATCGATATCTAAATGATCTATCACCTGAATATGGATTATAAATTAGTCTGGCCTTTTTCATATACTCCCCCCCAGATTCTAGGTATCAAAAGTGGCTCTTTGCCCTTTAAAAGTTATTCATAGACTCAGCTTATGATGTATTCCATAGCTGAGTCTATGAAAAACTTAATCCCTCTTATTCTTATTCTTAAAACAAACTATTGCTTGGTTTTGATATGTCACTTAAAGCATCACCTGCATTATCCTGCAGATTGTTTCTAACAGCGATATCACCTATGGATACAATCCCTACAAGATTATTGCCATCAACAACAGGCAGCCTTCTTATTTGTTTTTCTGCCATAATATTTGATGCACTGTTAACATCAGAATTTGAATCTACAGTAGTAACCTTTGCTGTCATAACATCTTTAGCTTTTAAAGTATTAATATCTTTGTCCATGGCAATTCCCCTTAAAACAATGTCCCTGTCTGTTACAATCCCAACTACCCTTTGCCCATCACATACAGGAACAGAACCAACATTATTGTCCTTAATTATCTTAGTAACTTCTGTAACTGGAGTTTCAAGTTTAACTGAAACAACGTTATTTGTCATTATATCTTTTATTTTCATTTATTTCACCTCCTAATATTATTTTTTCCATCAGGAGAAGAAATATTTATAAATTTACTAAATAGTTTAACATATATTAATAAATTTAAAATTAATTTTCTTTTACAATATTTAAAATAATATGTTACATATTTTAAATATATCATATAATAATAAAAACATTTAATCATAATTTAAAATGCTATATTAAACTATTAGTCCTTGTAAAATCGTTATTTTTTGCTTATAATGAATTATGCATTTAAAATGGAATAATAATTTTTAATTAAAACTGTCATTTTTCATAATGCAATTGTTAAGTGATTCTAAGGCTCAGGTGGAGTTTGCTTATGAGGAATACCTCCCTCCATCTGAAGTCTACGAAGAACTATCCAGGGGTGTAGCAGCCGTTATTCTCCGCGTTAAGCTGAGGATTCGGATGGTAATCATCGGGCAAAAACTGTATATTAAATGTAGGGGTGGTGATACATTAATGTTTAAAAAAATGATACCAAGTTTATTTACTTTTTCTAATTTAACCTTTGGTATGCTTTCTATTTTATTTTCCCTGAATGGTAAACTTAAGACATCAGCAATAATGCTGATTCTTGCTGCAATTATTGATAGATATGATGGAAGAATAGCAAGAAGATTTTCTGCTACTACTAATTTTGGTAAGGAACTTGACTCATTAGCAGACTTAATATCATTTGGAGCTGCTCCAGCTATATTAAGCTGGGTACTTTTCTTAAATTCTTATTCAATTATTGGCTATTTTATATGCATTTTATTCCCCATAGCAGGTGCATATAGACTAGCAAGATTTAATGTCACTGAATTTAAAAATGTATATTCTGGAGTTCCAATTACTGTAGCAGGCGCTATCATGGCATTTATAAATTTAATTTCTCTATATACAAAAGTTTATCCATTAATTCTTTCTATTATTATGATTTTCTTATCCTACTTAATGGTAAGCAAAATTCAATTCAAAAAAATATAATTAAGCACCATTTAAGTCCCTGATTGTATATATAATCGGGGACTTTTTTAATGCATAATGTAACTATAATTTGTAACAACAACGATTATAATACATAAAATAATATTGATATTGCTTTATTAATCAATTTAGGAGGATTTTATGAACCTTAAAGGCAGCCAAACCGAAAAAAATTTATTAAAAACTTTTGCTGGTGAATCAAGGGCAAGAAACAAATATACATTTTACTGTGAAAAAGCAAAATCTGAAGGCTATGAATTCATTGCATCTGTCTTTGAAGAAACAGCATCAAATGAAAAAGCCCATGCAAGAAGAGTCTTTAATGACTTTTTAAGACAAAATAGGACTACTTTAGATAATTTAATGGATTCAGCTGAAGGAGAAGCTTTTGAAAGTGAAAAGCTCTATAAGAACTTTGAAAAAACCGCAAGGCAAGAAGGATTTAATGAAATAGCTGATTTTTATAAAGAAATTGCTGAAGTTGAAGAAAGCCATAAAAACAGGTTTATGCAAGTTTATGAAAATCTTAAATCAGGTAAAATATTTAAACGGGATTATCCTGTAAAATGGCAGTGTATGAATTGCGGTTATATTCATGAAGGAACGGAAGCTCCTGAAAAATGTCCGCTTTGTAAATATCCCAAATCCTACTTTCAAATTTATTGTGAAAATTACAAATAGGGGGTGAGCATATGTGTCCTTACATGATAATATGGGTACCTGTTAATTATTTTGATATGTCTTATGAATACAATGAGCCCTGTCCCTATATGTATCGAAGTACTGATTTTGAAGATGAGAATGCAAAATTAGAAGATGATTTTCTTAAAGATGAATACTATGAAGCTGACATAGAATATATAAATTCACAATTATAAAGGGGTACATATGTACTCCTTTATAATGCTGGTCTCTTAAATCCTTTTCCTTCAACCTCCGCTGCATCTAGAATGGAGATAAAAGCTGATTTATCTATATCCTCAATAACCTTCTTGGTTCTTGCAACCTGAAAAGAAGTTACAATACAAAATATTACATTTCTCTTCTCATTAGTATAGGCTCCTTCGCCATAAAAAAATGTTACTCCTCTTCCAATTTCATTCATAATAGCTTGTGAAACTTCCTTATCCTTTTTCGTTACTATAAAGAGTAGTTTCTTCCTGTCAAAGCCTTCAATTACTCTATTTAATACTACAGATGATACATACATAGAAATCAAGGTATATAATGCTATTTCCACATTATTTAATACTGCACCTATTATAACAATTACTATATTTATTATAAATGATACTGACGCAATACTAATGCCGTAACGTCTCTTTACAACTACAGCAATTATATCGGTGCCTCCTTGAGAACCTCTGTTTCTTAGAACTATCCCTATTCCAATTCCGCCAAATACCCCTGCATATATACAGGATAATAAGATATCCTTAACATAAAAGTAAGAACTAAGGTTCCTTGTTAAAACAAGAAAAACTGAAAGAGCAACAGTTCCTATTAAACTGTGTATAATAAAATCCTTATCAACTTCTTTTATACCAAATATAAATATTGGTATGTTTATAAGAAAGACCATATATCCAGTAGGTATACCTGTAAGGTATTGAATAATAAGCGCAATTCCAGACACTCCTCCACTCACGAGCTTGTGCGGTATAGTAAAGATGTTTATACTTATTGCTGTAATAAGACTCCCCATAAGTATATATATAAGCCTTAAAACCTCTTCTCGTTTATTATCCATAAATCACCCACCCCACACTATTTAAATATTTAATCATCTAAAACAGCTTCCTCCAATGAATTCTTTTAAAATAGAGTTATTAGGTATTACATTATTAACCACATCATCTTTTACATCAATGAAATAATTTAAAAAAGACAATAACCTGTTTGCTTCAAGATATGCAGGGCTGTCTGCTGGTATTTCTTTTAAGAGCGGCT
>DHEX01000095.1 GCA_002400085.1 Clostridiaceae bacterium UBA4839
AAACACCTCCAAATAAAAATAAAAAATCCTTATGATATAATTTTATCACAAGGATTTTAATTTTACACACTATACAATTGCAAATTACATATTATATAAAAATCTTGATGTCCTTTCATATACATCCTTATTGCCAATTACAACAATAACATCTCCGGAAGTGAAAACATATTCAGGTCCAGGAGATATAAATATTTGGTTTTCTCTTCTATATGCCAGCATTGTTGCACCGGTATTTTGCCAAAACATAATATCTTTTACCCTTTTGCCTAATGATTTGCAGTTTTCTTTTATTTCAATTTCTATAAGGGTAAATGGAGAAATATTTTTAAATCTATCTATCATATCCATAAACTGATTAAATTTGTCCTCGATCTTATCATCTATTTCCTTTTTTTCATCCATAAGAGCAATAATCTCATCTTTAACTGTGCTTATATACTCTGTGCTCTTATTTTTTTCTATATATTTCTCAGCTGCTGAAATAGATAGAATTTCGATTCCGCTCCCTTTGCTTATGCTTACAACTCCTTGATCTTTTAGTAAGGCCAATGCCCTTCTTACAGTTTCTGGAGATACATTATACATACTTGCTAATGTTGATCTTCCGCTTATTTTTTCTTCTAATTTAAATTCTCCCTTTACAATTTTATTTGCAATGTCGAGGGCTATTTTTTGATATATAGATTTTTCATAAGTTGAATTCCTCATGTATATTCCATTCCTCCAATTAAAGTGAATCCTATTAAATTTATCCGATAGCTACCATCTGTAATATCCCTGCTTTAAGCAGGACATTATGGATGGTATATCCCTAGACCGGTTCTTCTAAGGCTCAGGTGGAAAAAGGTATTCCTTAGAAGCAAACTCCACCTGAGTCTAAAAATCACCTTTATCCCATATACATTATAGTACTTTTGTTTAAATTTTCATCCTCTTCTTTCTCTTTTTCAAAAAATTCTACAGTAGCTCTATATACTGCTCTCATAAAATAGCTGTCACTATACTCTGAAAACTTATCTATGCTATTTCTTATAATCGTTTTTATTATTGGAAATAACTGAGCGCCATATAATTTCATACACTCTACGGGGCTCACTCCAGGCCAAGCATTACAGCCTACAACAGTGTTTCTATTTTTTGTACTTACTTCAGCTGGTATATTTTTATATTCCTCATCATCGGGATAAAAAATAAATTTATCAAGAGTACCTGTTGGAATACCTTCAATTCCTTTTACATGAATAGGATCAATATCCGTAACATAAGGATCTGCAGATAAATCTAAAATAACTGAATGGGGCTTTAACTCACCTAAAAGCTCATTATCAATTATATATCTTGTTGGGTCATTCCTATTTGAGGCATCAATTAATAAGTCTGTTTTTCTAAGTATTTTTGAAAGCTCTTCTCTATCTGACGTAATATTTCTTGGAAGCATGTGTACAACTACTCCCTTGGCATTTATTTGATTCATCTTAGCCATAATCTCACGGCTCCCATATTTTCCTGATGCCCTTGCAGCCATTGATCCTACCATCCCTATGCCAATAATACTGACATTTATTGCCTCTCTTTTTGCGGAATAAAAATCCTCCATAGATTGGGATAATTCTTCAAAAGCATAATGAACTCCTGTAAAGGAAGTACCTCTATAATTAACAACTATCCTTTCCATAGAATCATTTCTAATTGAATCCAATGATACGCCATATATATTTTTCGATTTTAATCTTTTTATTCTCGTAGGTCTTGTAGAATAGTGAAGCATGCTTATAAGTATACTTCCATCTTTCATATAATCAAATTCATAAGATTCAGGGCATCTTAGCACTAAAACAATGTCCTGTTCATAACATTCTTTATTTGAAACAAATCTAATATGGGGGTTTGCTCTTAGGTATTCATCTTCCGATATTCCCATGCCAGAGCCATAACCGTTTTCTAAATAAATATATGCGTCTTCATCCCTAAGTGTCCTGAAAAAAGATGGTAAAAAGTCTCTTCTTTCATTTTTTTCCTTGTGCATTCTTGGAAACCCTAAAGTTTTCATATCATACTATCCCCTTTCTTCTATTTATTTACATCATACAACTTTAACTCAACTATAAAGTTGTCACATATCATAACTTTATTATACAATTAAAGCTGTTGCTTTTCAATGCCTCTTAAAACCATAAGTTCCGACATTTTATTTAATATTAAGGGGATTTTGGCTGTTGCAAAATTTCACGATTATGATTATGAAAAACAAAAAACAATGAAGATAAGAAAGGTATATTGAATAAGCATAGTGGTAGGAAGCGGTCAAGACCGTTCCCTACAGATTGTTTGGCATTTCTTACCTTAGAACTTCTTTGTGAACGGAAAAATGAATAGGGCTATTGTACAACAGCCCTATCAGATAAAGAAGAGTTTAAAGTAGAAAAGCAGCATAAAAAATATCTCCATCCATGAGTGCATGGCTGGAGATATTAAAATTATCTATGTGTTTAATAATGTTGGTTTATTCCATTCATAATAAAGTTGATTACTGTATCTGAAAGCTCATCAAAATTAACATCCTCATGCGTATTATTGTATAAAACCGTAGAAGTAATAACGCCAAAAATATTGAATGCAATTACCTCTACATTACATTTCTCAATTAAACCTTTGTCTATAGCTTCTTTTAAATTAATTTCGATTACCTCAAAATATTTTTTAAGTGCCTCCCTGAGCTGCAGCTGTCTCTCCTCATCACCCCACATCTGACTTAAAACTGTCCTAAAAAATTCAATATACTTTATTGTCATCTGAAACTGAACCTCACAGACAGCAGCTACTTTATCCACAGGATTATCAAGTTTTGCTGTTTTATCATTGATTTCATTTACTATTACAGTCATTCCCTCATCAATTACAAACTTAAATATATCTTCCTTACTTTTAAAATGATAATATAGTGTGCCTTTAGCTACTCCTGCAGTTTCTGCTATTTCATCCATAGTTGATTTATGAAATCCTTTTTTAGAAAAGCATTTTACTGCTGCATCAAAAATTAGTTTTTTTGTTTTATTCACATTATCACCTCAGACAATTATTAAAATATTCATTATATAGATTATTACATAAAGTTCAAATTTGTACAATATAGTATAAAGAAAATACATTTTTTTTAATAAAAATAAAACATATATAGAGAGAATTTAAATCTTTATGAGTTATCTTCCATATTATTGTAACTTGTGTACAAAATACCATAATGATATAATATAAAACAATAGAATTAATTATTTTGGGGGTGATTAAATGAAATCACCAAAAATATATAAAAAGCTAAAAAATTATACAGTAGTTCTTATCCCTGAAAAGAATGGCAAATCAAAATACTTTAATATCTCAAAAAAATTTCTTACATATAGTTTTTGTTCATTATTGATCATTATCGTCCTTTTAACAAGCTTTTTTATTAATTATTCAAATTTAAAGCGAAAAAATCTCAGCTATAAAACTAATAATGAGCAACTAAATCAATCGAATTTACAGAAGACTGCTGAAATCCAATCTATGAAAGAAAATATGGATAAGAATAACGAAGAGCTTAAAAATACAGAAAAGGAGCTTAAAAATAAGCTAAAGGAACTTGATGAATTAGAAGTGCAAATTAAAGAAAAACTAAATAATAAAGGAATTCATATTGAAAGTTCAAATACTATTAACTTTGAGCTCAGCAGTTCAGAAGATATAATTAAAACCGCAGATTACAAAATTAGTTCATTAACGTCCTTAGTTAATAATGTTGATAAAAAACTTTACATACAAGCACATAAACCTTCGATTTTACCCTATTATGGTACTATTACAAGTTATTTTGGTGTGAGAAAAAGTCCAACAAGCAGAGGAAGAAGCAGTGAATATCATTCAGGGATTGATATAGGCGGTTCTTATGGTGCAGACATAAGATGTGCAGCTGATGGTATAGTTGAATTTGCAGGATGGAACGGTGCTTATGGAAAACTTATTATAGTAAACCATGGTAATGGTTATCAAACTCTTTATGGTCATAACTCAAAGCTGTTAGTTAAAAGTGGTCAAAATGTCAGTAAAGGTCAAGTGATCAGCAAAATGGGAAGTACAGGAAGGTCTACAGGCTGCCATGTCCACTTTGAAATAAGGCTTAATGGTAATAAAATAAATCCGCTAAAAGTAATAAAGTAGTAATATTGGGGGGGTGTCATTTATGTTTACATCAAAAAAAACTGTAGAAACATCCAGTGTTGACACAATTATTGGTTCGTCAGCTTCAATAGAAGGAAACATTTCTTTAGAAAATTCAATTAGAATTGATGGAAAGCTTATTGGTGATATTAACTGCAAATCTTCTGTATCAGTAGGAGAAAAAGGCTATGTTAAAGGAGATATTTTTGCAGAAAATGTATCAGTATCAGGAATAGTTGAGGGCTGCATAAAATGTTCAGGGCTGCTCGAAATTTCAGCAGGCGGCAAATTAATTGGAGATGTAGATGTTTCAAGTATTTCCATAGGGGACGGAGCAATATTTAGAGGAAATTGCTGCATGGAAGTACATAACACAACAGTAAATGAAAATAGCAGTGAATCTTCAGATACTGAGGAAGCTCATACCAAATAGTATTAAAATGAACTGCTGCAATTTTTCCATATAAGTTTTTTATAATCATGGGAATTTGCAGCAGCCATTTTTTTTTTGCTATTTTTCATTTTAATGTAACTTATTTTGTTTTTTTACATAATTTAATATTAGAAAAAGCAAGTTTATCTAAAATTTATATGAAAGAGGTGTAATTTATGGACTTTGATGGAGTTGTAACAAATGAATGTGGTCGCAGCCCAGTTAGACAAAATTGCTGCAACAATAATTTATTGTTCCTTTTACTAATTCTTTGCTGCTGCTGCAACAATAGCGGCGGTGGAAGCTGCAGCAGAAAACGCCATAACAATTCTTGCTGCGGATTTGGCGGAGAAAACTTTATTTGGCTTATCCTTCTTCTTTGCTGCTGTGGCAATAACAGATCGTTTGGTGGCTTCTAAAAATACTCTACCCATAAATGGGGCTGATTAAATTTAATTCCATCTAACTTTGATAATTCTATTTTTATAATACCAATATTCTTTAAAATATGGATGCTGCAGCTGTTAAGTGCTCCTGCAAGGAACACATGGGGATGACAGCCCTGTCCCCATACATATAAATTCTTAGAGGTGAAAAAATTAATGGGCCATCACAAAAAAAGGAAAAAAGATAGAACATATAATAATTCTATTAATAACTCTAACCCTTTAAACAATATGGATTTAGCTGCTCTTTCATCTATGCTTAATAGTGGTAATGTGCAAAATAACAATATAGCTGAGATGCTGAACAATATTGATTTAAATCAACTTATGTCTCAAATTTCTTCAAATTCTATAAATAGTACTGAAGGATCAGAAAATGCATCAAATCCTTTTTTTCTTGATAATGATCCGACAATTAATTTATTAAACTCAATGAGACCATTTTTTGCAAATGATAATTCTAATACTATTGATAATATAATTAAGGTATATGCAATCAAAAATTTCATTAATTCACCAATCAAAAGATAAGTTTAAATCCCAATATCTACATGAAATCCCTTCATAAGCAGCATTAAAAATGCAGATGTAAAGTTAAATACAAAATGATTAATTACTGAAGCCCTATAGCCATATTTGTCATAAAGATAGCAGTTAAAAAGTCCAACTCCAAAGAAAGATACAGAACCTGCAATATTATAATGAGGGATTGTAAACAGTAAACTGCTTATTATAGCTGCAAATATAGCTCCTGTTTTTTTAGCCAGATTGCTATAAATCAAATGCCTGAATATAAATTCTTCAAGGACTGGTGCGATTATAACTATCATTATTAAATAAATTACTGTTTCCACCCAATTAGACTGCAGTAATTCCTTAGTTACCTCCTGGTTTTCAACAGAAACGTTATACTTTTGAAGAATTACAACTACAAATGCATTTATTAATGATATAAAAATTTTAAATTCAATAGAATATAAAAATATTTTGCCCGTATTTTTTCCAAGCTTTCTAAGATAAAAATCCTCATCATTAAAATCTCTGTTTTTACTTTCAATATACAATGTCATAACTACAATAATAAATGGCATTAAATTTTCAGTAAAAAGTGTAGCAGTTAAATACAGAATAAATATCAAGGTTAAAAAGAATTCATTAATCCTAATCCTTCCATGTTTAATATATTTTCTAAAATTAACCCATGGCGGTACTGCAAGTAAAAATAAAACTATTAACATCTTAATTAAATCAATAGTGGATAAGCTCATTAGATGCTTCATTTTAAACTCCTTTAAATTATACTTTTACTTATATTATATTTTATTTAATCTTA
>DHEX01000076.1:0-10972 GCA_002400085.1 Clostridiaceae bacterium UBA4839
ACTGGCAAATCAAAGCTTGTAGTGAACTCATCAAAATGGTAATATATTAGGAGACATCATAATTAAAAATTAATTAATAAAGTGATTCTTAGAAGAGCCAATCCAGGGGCGCAGCAGCCGTTATTCTCCGCGTTAAGTGGAGGATTACAGGTGGTAGCCATCGGGATATAAAAGTGGAAAGAATAATTGGTGGTATATGGACAAACAGGCACTGCACCAAATATAGGGGGAGTGATTGTGAAAAAGCTTACCAAAACCTTATGTTTTTCTTTTATATTTATTTTTTTATTATCCTCATGTGACAGTTTAAGTAAAAAAAATGTTAAGGATGTGAAAGGTACCGAGACTCCACCGCAGGAGGTTAAGGTTGAAGAGGTAAAGAAAGCAAAAGTTACTATAGCAGGGGATATAATGTTTCATGATGGGTTAATTCAAAGTGCTTACTTAGGAAATAACAAGGGATATGATTTTCACTATATGTTTGAAGATATTAAGCCAAGAATAATAAATTCTGACGTAGCAGCAGTTTGCCTTGAAGGCTCAATGCATCCAACATGGAAGCCAACTGGTTACCCATGCTTTAATACGCCTGCATCAGCCCTTGATGCGCTTAAAGATACAGGTTTTGATATTATATCAATGGCAAACAATCACGTAATGGATACTGGTAAAGCAGGATTTTATAACTATCTCGATGAGATTAAAAAAAGAAATTTATTAGTAACAGGAGCAGGGCTTCCTGAAGATGATAAAATTGCGTATATTGAAAAAAATGGGATTAAGATGGCGCTTATTGCTTATACTTATGGAACAAATGGAATTCCTGCGCCTGAAGGAACTGTAAACTATATTGATGAAGAAAAAATAAAAAATGATATAATAAAGGCTAAGGGGAAATGTGATTTTGTTATGGTTTGGCTTCATATGGGAAATGAATATGTAAGAAAAGTCGAAGACGAGCAGTACAGGCTATATAGAGAAGTGGCAGATATGGGGGCAGACATGGTAATTGGAAGCCATCCTCATGTACCTAAAAAATCAGAAGTGTATGATTCAAATGGAAGAAAGGTGTGGATAATTTATTCCCTTGGGAACTTTCTTTCAGCCCAAAGGCCTAAAGAGGCAGAGAAAACGTATTTATACACGGATGTAGGGCTGATTGCTGACTTTACAGTAGTTAAGGATAAGGATGGCGTCCATATAGAGGATGCAGATATAACCCCTATTTATGATTTGAAATATAGGGAGGGCAACAGGATTATTTATAGAATTGTGGAATGTAGCAAAATAAATGATTATAAGGAAGCAACGCAGGAACAAAAAAACTATGTTAATAAAAAGTATAATGAGCTTATAGGTGAACATGATATGTCAGTATTTAAGCATAATTAATTGGAGGTAATAAATATGGCAGTAAGAGAAATTTTTAAGAGAGGGTATCCTTCTTTAAGCAAAAAAAGTAAACGCATTGATAAAATAGATAAGGAGACTTTAAACCTTATGCAAGATTTAAAAGATACTCTCTATAGCACAGAAACTGGAATTGGACTTGCAGCTCCTCAGCTTGGAGTAAATAAAAGGGTTATATTTGTCGATTTAAGAGATGGAATTGCGAAACCTATGATTTTAATAAATCCAGTTGTAGCTGCTAAATTTGGAAAAGTAGAAGGGGAGGAAGGATGCTTAAGTCTCCCTGGATATTATGGTATGGTTGATAGACCTAGAAAGGTAATTGTAAATGGGCTAAATGAAAAAGGGGAGAAAATAAGCGTAAGGGCTTCAGGACTTCTTTGCAGGGATCTTTGCCATGAAATAGATCACCTGGAAGGGATAATGTTTTGTGATAAAGCAAAAAGTTTGTATAAAGAAAGTGAAGAATAATTTTTATTCTTCACTTTCGCTTTCCATAATAAGTATGTTTGATTTATCACCAAAAACACCATTTATAATTTGATTTTTACCAATAATGCTTGAACAATTGCCTACTATGCAATTATTTAAAACTGCCGAATCAATTATGCAGTCATCCATAATTATAGAATTTGATATTATGGAGTTTTTTACTATACTTCTTTTGCCAATTGAAACATTATCTTTAATTTCACTTTTTATTATCCTGGCATCAAAGCTAATAATGCTGTTTTGATTCATTTTAGATAGTATATTCTTATTACATTCAAGCAGGTCTTTGGTTCTGTTTATTTTCATCCATGTAGTGTCTATAAATTTAAAACCAACATTACCTCCTCTGTGGACTGTATGATTTATAAAAAGAGGAATATCCTGATTGATATATTTTAAAGATTTACCCTTTGATAAAGAACGTAACAGTGAACGTGAAAAGAAATAAATATTGGATAATGCATATTTACTTTGCGTTATTTTAGGCTTATTAGCAATATTTAAAATTTTATTATCCTCAATTTCAGCTATATCATGATTCCATATATTTTCTGTTTCTTTAAGCAAGACCATAATATCGTAATTGCTTTTATTAAAAACATTTATATACTCTGATAATGAAAAATCAAAATAATTATCTCCAAAAATAATGATTAAATCATCGTTAATAAAATCCTTTGCGTGTAAAAGAGCATACATAGCACTTATAGATTTATTAACAGAATAATATTTCATATTACAGTTAAATTTCAAATCATTGCCAAAGCTGTTTATAAAGTTTTTAAAATTATCAGGAATAATAACAGCAATGTCCCTTATATTTGCCTCAGATAAAGACCTTATTATATGTTCGCATAAGGGGGCATTAGCTGCTGGCAGCATATATTTTGGAGTTGTATATGTTAAAGGTTCAAGAAAAGAATTGTTATCAATGCAAATTATAAGACCTTTCATGTGATATCCCCTTTATTGAATAATATATAGCCATAATAAAATATGCAGCACTGCAGAATTGTGTTAGTGTTTAATTTTGCGCATCCACAAAAACTTTTATTGCAGCATTAACATATTCATTGCTAAATCCCCAGCTTTTAAGCCCGCTGATTTTTAATCTATCTGTATATTTTAAAAATTTTTCAGGCATAATGATTTCAGATTCAATACCGCTGCTTGACTGCATCATATCTACATATAAAATGTTTTTACAATTTATATTTGTAAAGTATTCCATAGAAGAATCAACATCCTTAGAAATAAGTATTTGATTATCATTATATCCATATTGAAAAAGCAGTTCTTTAATTAATATATTGCAATTATCATTCTCTCCAATTAAAAGTAGTCCATCATATTTTGCCGATAAGGATATAATCCTATTTACAATACCATTACAAAAAGTTTCTTCTGAAGTTACAGGCTTTGTAATTGCTATTTTTATTTGGCTTTTTTCAATTATTTTCATGTTTATATCGTTTTCAATTATTTTATTTAAATTATTATTTTGTGAGTAGTTTATTATTGTAATACTCTTGCATCCATCCGAAAGTGCTTGGAAAATAGAATCTTTTATATTAGGGATATATCCATCAAAAGCAATATAAAAATAATATGGATAATTTCTTAAAAGTGAATCTTTAACTAAGGAAGCTACATGAAGTAAATCTTCGTTTTTTTTATTTACACCAATTTTTTTATAATATTTTTTTATTTGCAGCGCTTTAAAAGGTTTTACATAGCAGGCTGAATCTTTCATAAAATAATTTGAATAGTATGGGGTATACTTTTCCATTTCCCCTTCACAATAGAATATGACAGCCTTTTTATTTTTATCTAAACTCATATCATAGGAGAAATTGTTTTTAATAGGCTTAAAGATTATAAAACTGCATATGTAATATGAAACAAAAAAAATAATAATATTGAAGATGTACCAATATTTGCTTTGAGGTTTAGCTTTTTCTTTAAAAATAAATAATAGTAGTATTGCTGCTAAAATCAACGCTATTAAAAGAGGATAATATGGATAAGGTGCACATAATATAAGGCAAAACAGGACTCCAATTACAGAGAAAAATAAAGATAAAACCATGATATTCTCCCAATAACTTGTATACTATAATATGTTTATGAGTAATTTATTGCTATTATTATTATTGATAAAAAATAATAAAGGCCGATGGCTACCATCCGTAATCCTCCGCTTGACGCGGAGAATAACGGCTGCTACGCCCCTGGATTGGCTCTTCTTAGACTCAGCTGGGGGAGGTATTCCTCATAAGCAGGCTCCACCTGAGTCTAAGAATCACCTTATCATTAAATATATTTTATTTTTTAAGCCGGTATAGTATAATATATATCAAAATCAATGATTTTTAGATATACCTTTTTAGTAGCTATTGATTTTCAATAAATAAAAAAACTTTATGCGAACTTTCCATTTACGCAAATGGGAAACTCACTAAAGTTGCTACTAAAGATAAAAATAATGTGTTTTAATATGGAGGTTTTAAAATGAATGCGGTTGAATTAAAAAAGAATGTTTATTGGGTTGGAGTTAAAGATCATAATCTTAAAGTTTTTGATATTGTAATGCCAACCGGTAAGGGAACAACTTATAATTCCTATCTTATTGTGGATGAAAAGATAGCCTTAATTGATACGGTAAAGGATGGTTTTTATGATGATTTTAAGTCAAAAATAAAAGAAATTATTGGTGATAAAAAAATCGATTATTTAATTGTAAACCATACAGAACCTGATCACAGCGGCTGCGTCGAAAGAATACTAAATGATTATGAAGGCATTGAAGTTGTGGCATCGAAGGCAGCACTTCTTAATTTAAAGAATATAACAAATAGAGATTTTAAAGGTATCGAAGCAAAGGGTGAGTTAAATCTTGGGAAAAGGACTTTGAAATTTATATCTGCTCCTCTTCTTCATTGGCCTGATACAATATTTACATTTGATGAATATGATAAGATTCTTTTTACTTGTGATGCTTTTGGAAGCCATTATTGTGGGGATAGTATATTTAATGATGAAAATGAAGATTTTTCATATTACTTTAAATACTATTATGATGGAATAATGTCACCATTTAAAAAGAACATAATATCAGCTGTTGAAAAAATTAAACCTTTAAATTTTGATATGATTGCTGTAAGTCATGGACCAGTTCTTAGAAAGAATCCAATGAGCTATGTAAATAAATATTATGAATGGAGCAATGAGGGTTTAAATACTTATGGCAGTAATTATGCAGTTGTTTACTATGTTTCAGCCTATGGATATACAAAGAGCCTTGCAAATGCTATTGCAGAAGGAATAAAAGAAGCAGGAGCAAAAGTAGATGTTTATGATATATCTTCATCTAATATGCCTGAGCTAGTAAGTAAAATGGATAAGGCAAAAGCTCTTGCAATAGGTTCAAGTACAATTAATCAGGATGCAGTAAAACCAGTATGGGACTTTTTATCCATGGTATCACCTATTACAAATAGGGGCAAAATAGCATTTGCATTTGGCTCTTATGGATGGAGCGGTGAAGCTGTAGGAATGCTTACAGAAAGATTAAAAAGTTTAAAGTTTAAAGTTATAGAGCCGGGAATGAAAGTTTGCTTTAAACCAACAGAAAAGGATCTTAAAAATGCTAAAGAATATGGACTTAAAATTGGAAGAGCCATCATGGAATAACAGATAGTAGCCATCGGCAAAAATTTTTATTTATTTAGTAGAATTAATTATTTAAGTTGTGTCATAATATATACTGTCAATTGTTAATTTTATTTGAAAAGAGGGGTAATATGGATACAAGTGGTATTTTCGGATTCTTAAAAAATGAAGGCTTTGCTGATGTGAGCAAGATGGATTACGATGAGGATATCGTAGTTTTTAAATTTCTTTATGAATTTAACAAACCTGAACTTGATGCTGCTAAGGAATATGCAGATGAAAATTATGATGAGGACAATGGAGAAGATGAATGGTATGAGGAATACTATATGCCATATTTGACAGATACTGCAGCAGATAATATACGAAATGTATTTGATGATATCCGTGAAGAATTTGAAGTCGAGGGAGACTTTATTATCTATGAGATGGAAAGGGAAAATACTGATGGCTGTGAAGTAGTAATGGCATTTGCAAATATGGAAGTTGAAATAAACCTGGACGATATAATTGAAGATTTAAACTTATAAAAAAATTCAAATAATTATGCAAAAACTATTGACTGTGATACATTAAAGTGATAATATGATATCAACTTAAAAAATGTTTGGTAACATTTATAGGTTATGTAAATTTTCCTTGATAATCCATCAACCCCAGATGGTTGAGGTGTTACCCCCTATGACAATAAGTAAAGCACTCTTTTATGAGTGCTTTACTTATTTTTTTACTCCATGTCCTTGTATTGAAGCTGATATAAATTATAATAATATCCTTGTTTTTTAAGAAGTTCTTCATGAGTTCCAGTTTCTCTTATTCGGCCCTTATGCATAACAATTATATTATCACAATTCTTTATAGTGGATAGCCTATGGGCAACAACTATTGTTGTTCTGTTTTGAGTTATTTTTTTAAGCGCATCTTGAATTAAACTTTCTGTTTCAGTATCAATGTTAGAAGTTGCTTCATCTAATACTAAAATAGGTGGATTAAAGGATATAGCTCTTGCAAAGGCAATGAGCTGTCTTTCTCCCTGAGAAAATGTGGTGCCTCCTTCATTAACATAGGTATCATACTTATCCGGAAGTTTTTCAATAAATTTATCTGCATTTACATATTTACATGCCCTTACAACATCTTCATCGCTTATATCTGAATTGCCAAGCCTTACATTATTTTTTATATCACCTGTAAATAAAAATACATCTTGAAGTACGGTTGCAATGTTCTTTCTTAGTTCGTAAAGATCATAATCCTTTATATTAATACCATCAATTAATATTTCACCCTTTTGAATTTCATAAAATCTGCTTATGAGACTTATTATAGATGTTTTTCCTGCTCCTGTTGCACCAACAAAAGCAACTTTTTCTCCGGGCTTTATTTTAAAGCTTACATCCTTTAGAACCCATTCTTCACCAGTATATGCAAACCATACATTTTTAAATTCAATTTCCCCTTTAAACTTATGATTTTTAATTCCATCAGGTTTATTTTCTATAGTTTCATCAGTATCTAAAAGAGCAAAAATTCTTTCAGAGGATGCCATTGCAGATTGAAGTATATCATATTTTTCTGATAAATCATAAATTGGCTGAAAAAATTCTGTCATATAAGTTACAAAGGCAAAAAGTACACCAAAGGTCAAACTACCACTTAAAACATTTTTTCCGCCAAACCATAAAAGGGCTGAAAGGGATAATGCAGCAATTAAATCAATAATAGGCCTAAAAATAGCATATACAGTAATTTGTTTTGTAGTTGCCTTGTAGTAGTCTTTATTTATTCCATCAAATTCTTTAAATTTCTTGTCCTCTTTATGAAATATTTCAACAGTTTTCATTCCACTAATATTTTCTGATAGTGAAGAGTTTATTTTTGCTATTTTTACTTTTACATCTCTATATGCCTCTCTATCATACTTTTTAAATATAAGAGATAAAACGATTATAATTGGGATGACGCACACTGTAATCATAGCAAGTTTACGATCTAACATGAACATAGCAATTATTATGAATGTTATAAGAAAAAGGTCTTTAAAAAGGTTAACTAATACATCTGTATACATTTCATTTATTGATTCAATATCATTTGTAAGCCTTGTTACAAGTCTTCCAACAGGATTTTTATCAAAAAATGAAAGGGACAGGTGCTCAACATGCTTAAAAAGCTGTTCTCTAATATTAAATACAATTTTTTGACCTGTGTAGTTTAAAAGATAAACTTGTATATAATTTAAAACGAAAATTGATAGGCATATAGCTAAAATTAAAAATGTATTTTTAATTATAGCATTAGCATCATCTTTTCGTAAAACTTTTAATTCTGATGGATTGAGCTTTACAATTTTGTATTTTGCACCCTCTTGCAAAACTTCATTGCTTTTTACATCATAGGGTTTATCGTGATTGATTTTTCCCCAAACTAAATAATAGTCATTATTATAATAAATAATTGAACCTAATGTACCATTTTCTAATTTTCCTTTTTTAACATATACATTATCTACTTTAATGCTTCCATCCTGCTTAGAGGTAAATAATGTATAATCAGTTCTGTATCCATTTATGTCATCGTCAATAGTATTTTTCACAATTAATGTACGTGAAATATCAAGAAGAGTTGCAGTCAGCATAATTATAATTACCAAAACTATGTATTTCATATAAGGCTTTGCAAATCTAATGAGTCTTTTCATAAGTTTAGAATCGTATCCTTTAACGATGGTGTCTTCTTCTTGAAAGTTTTCCATATACTACACCTCCTCCTGAAGCTTTTCTTCAATAAGCTGTTTTTCATATATATCATAATAAAACCCTTTTTTATCAATTAAATCTTTATGGATTCCACTTTCTACAATTTTACCATTATCAAGTACAATAATTATATCTGAATCTCTAATAGCAGATATTCTATGAGATATTATTATAGAGGTTTTATCCTTCATTAACTCTTTTAAATTGTGAAGGATTTCAGCTTCAGTTTTAGCATCTACAGCTGATAGGCAGTCATCAAATATTAAAATATCTGGATCCTTAATTAATGTCCTTGCAATTGATATTCTTTGCTTTTGACCTCCAGATAGTGTTACACCCCTCTCACCAACAACGGTTTCAAATCCATCTTTAAAATCCATTATATTATCATATATGTCTGATTCTTTAGCGCTTGATATTATTTTTTCCATGTCAAAGTCGTCCTGTGGAAGATTTATATTTTCTGCTACTGTTGTTGAGAAAAGAAATGCTTCCTGAGGAACAAATCCAATACCTTCACGCAGTGTTTTTAATGGAATTCTATTGATATCATACCCATTAATAAATATCTTCCCATCTTCTACATTATATAAATGCAGCAAAAGATTAACTAAGGTACTTTTTCCGCTGCCTGTTCTCCCGATTATTCCAAGAGTTTGTCCTTTTTTTAATTTTAAGTTTATATTAGAAATTGCAGGCACTTTACTATTAGGATAACTAAATGTAAGATTGTTAATTAAAATATCACCATTTAAAGTTGCATTTTCATCTGTATTTTTATCATAAATTTCTACATCGTGATATAACACTTCTTCTATTCTTCCAAGGGAAGCTGCTCCTCTTTGAAGCAAATTAACAACCCAGCCAATAGCCATCATTGGCCAAATAAGATTTCCAAGATATATATTAAAGGACATAAAATCACCCAAGGATATGTTCCCATAGACAACAAATGTACCGCCTATGCCAACAAGAATTACATAGCTAAGTGATGCAATAAGTTCTACAAGAGGGAACATAAGTCCCCAAATTTTAACAAGCTTCATATTTTGATCAAAGTTGTTTTGATTTTCCTTCATAAATTTTTCATATTCTTTTTCTTCTTGTACAAAGGATTTTACTACTCTAATACCTGAAAAATTTTCTTGAATCATGTCTGTAAGTTTAGAAAAGGCTTCTTGAACCTTAGTAAATCTTTTTTGTATTTTAGATCCAAATTTTATTGCAAGCAGCGCAATGAAAGGAAGAGGAATAATACATAATAAAGTTAGTTTTACATTTACAGAAAACATTACTGATAGGGTTGTAATTGTAAGTACTAACGAATCTGTAATCATTATAATTCCAGGTCCAAGTGCCATTCTTACAGCATTTAAGTCATTTGTTGCAAGAGCCATTAGATCCCCAGTTTTAGTTTTATTATAAAAGTTTAAAGACATCTTTTGAAGATGCCTAAAAAGTTTACTTCTCATATCATATTCTACACGTCTTGAAGTACCAAATATAAGTACCCTCCACACGAATCTACTAAAAGAAGCCACTACAGCAATCAATATAATATATCCAATATACTTTAACAGTAAATTAGGTGTTGCGGTTCCTTTTGAAATAGAGTCAGTTAAAAATCCTATAATTTTTGGCGGTATGAGCTGTATAATATCTACAACCAAAAGAAAAACTAGGCCTAAAAGATACTTGTATCTGTACTTATATGTATATTTGAGCATCCTTTTAAAAGCTTTCATTGAATTACTCCTTTCATTACTAAAATATCTCTTAAGGTACATAATAAATATTATATATGATTATAAAATATTAATCTATATATAATTAATTTAATAAAGCCTTACATATTTATAGTATAAAATATCGTGAACATGACTATAATTTCTATAAGATAAATATAATGGAGGAATTTTTATGAAATTTAAAAAGCTTTATGATAAGGAAAAAAGCTTTTTATTGCTAAGGTTTTTTATTGTCTTGTTTCTATTGTTTATTATTATTTTATATGGCTATAAAAGCAGGAATAAAAGTAGTTTTGAAAATATGCTGGAAAGAAATGATTATAACGGTATATATTCTTTAATTAATGGGCCTGATTTTTCTATGGAAGTTTTTAAAACATATATGAAAGATAATTATGGAAGGTCACCTCAGATAATAGAAAAGGATAAATATGAAAGAAACATTGTTTATCATATTTATACTGCCAAAGGGCTAAAAGATGTTTCTTTTAAAAAAACTGGGAGAAAATATTTATGGTATTTTGATGATTATGTAAGTGATTGGAAGTTTAAAGCCCCTAAAAATGCCAGGGTTTTTATACAAAATGTTGAATACCCTAATAGAAATGGGGAGGTATACGTAAAAAAAATTCCAAACAGTGTTTATAATGTAAGGATATGCATAGGGGAAATAGTTGATTTTAATCAAAGAGTTGCAGCTGGACAGGATATTACAATAACACCTAATATTAAGCCTGAAGTTATAAAAAAATGCAGTGATATAGTAAATGAATATATAAATTTTAGACAGGATTCCATAAATAACTTAGATATAAAGGAGATAAATTGTATAGATAAAAGCTCAGGAATTTATAAAGAGGTTATTGATGAAGTTGAATGGTTAAAAAAAGC
>DHEX01000076.1:11023-14577 GCA_002400085.1 Clostridiaceae bacterium UBA4839
ATTTTAAATGTTTATTATATTAATACAAATGACAATTATGTTATAAGCCAAATAAAGACAAAATGATACCCATTTTACTAGTTTATATTTAATAGATTTGAACATCCTATAATATATAGGTCGTCTATTCCAAAAACAATAGAGATGAAACGATCTGTAAAATTTGCCCAATTTAAAAGCGGAGGTTTATAGTTTTAAATTGGGTGAATAATATAAATGAGAAAGGGGTGTTATAATATGAAGAGTAGGTTTATAACTGGGATGGTAACTGGAGCTGTGATAGGTGCAACAACAAGTATGCTTATGATGCCTCAAATGGATGGGAGGACCAGAAGAAAAATAAATAAAATGAGTAGAAGAATGTCAAATAGAGCAGGCGAATTCATGGATGACATAAAAGGCAGCATGATGTAATGAATTTAATTATTTGTTGGGAATGTCACACACTCCCAACAATTTTTTATAAATTATTTCTGCAGTTTCTGCTGGAATAATTATTGAATTCCATATTTCTTGTGATTTTACTGCTTGGGATATCAGCATATAAAGTCCATTTGCATATTTAAGATTAGATTCCTTTGCATATTTAATAAATAAGGTTTCATGGGGATTATAAATTAAATCAATGGCCGTATTAAAGTTTTTGAGATATGCTTTATTAACAGGAGAAATATTCACATTGGGATACATCCCTACGGGAGTACAGTTTATTATAATATCATATCCTTTTAGAAACATTATTTCATCATAGGATATTATATTTTTTTTAAAATTCTTTTTTGTTCTGCTGGCAAATAAAACTTCATCAATCCCTTTATCAATTAAAGCATGATATACTGCCTTTGAAGCCCCTCCAGTGCCAAGAATTAGAGCCTTACTGCCGCAAACATTAATAGAATTCTTTTCAATTAAGGACAAAAACCCATAATAATCAGTATTATAACCCCAAATACCATCTTTACTAAAATAAATAGTATTTACAGCGCCAATTTTTTGTGCCTCTTTTGAGATATGGTCTAAGTATTTCATGCTTTCAATTTTATATGGTATTGTTACATTTACTCCTATAAATCCTTTTTCCTTTAAAGTATTTATAGTATTTTTTAATTCATCTTTTTTAGTGCTAATTAAAGAATAAGAACCGTTTATGTTGAGATTTTTAAATATCATATTATGTATTTCTGGTGAATAAGAATGCATTAGTTTTTCCCCTAAAAGTCCATATAAGTTAGTACTCATTTATAATGCCCCCTAAGGATTTAAATTGCTTAAAAAAATCTGGATAAGATTTTTTAACAGCCTCCCTATCAGTTATGCGAATTGGTGCTTTTGCTCTAAGTGCTGCTATAGAAAAGGCCATAACAATTCTATGGTCATTAAAACCATTTATATTTCCGCCATTTAAATGCTTTGCACCATTTATTATAAGCTCATCTTCATTTTCAATTATTGAACATCCTAATTTTTTTAAATTTTCATATACAGATCTTAACCGGTCAGATTCTTTTAATCTGAGCCTTTTGGCATTTATTATTTTTGTAGTACCAGCACTTAAAGAGGCTAAAACTGAGATTATTGGAACAAGATCAGGATTGTTTTTTGCATCAAAAATGATCCCATGAGTTCTTGATTTTTTTATATTTATTGAGTTATTTATATAATTTATATTAGCTCCCATTTTTGTTAGTACATCGATTATTATTTTATCAGCTTGGAGGGAAGCAGTGTTAAGATTATTTATTGAAATATCACCATTTAATGCTCCAGCTGCAAGAAAAAAAGCTGCTTGGGAAAAATCGCTTTCTACAGTTAAGCAAGCAGGCTTATATTTTTGATTTCCCTTTATATAAAATTCATTGTAATTATTATTTTCCACCTGTACTGAAAATTGCTTTAGTAACTGAATAGTAAGGTCAACGTATCCCTTTGATTCAAGAGCTGTTGTTAAAATTATTTTTGAATCATCATTAAGCAGCGGCAATGCAAAAAGAAGGCCGGAAACAAACTGTGAGCTAATATTCCCAGGAATATAGAAAGTTCCTGGTTTTAGTTTGCCATTAATAGTAAGTGGAAGAGAGTGTTCTGATGTTTTATATTTTATATTCTGCTTATTAAATATTTCAAAATAGGGATACAGTGGCCTTTTTGAAAGGCTGCTGCATCCTGTAAATATAATATTATTTGCGTCAATTGAAAAGATTGGTATTAAAAACCTGAGAGTTGAAGCAGATTCAATGCAATTAATTATAGAATCCTTTTTTATTTTAAGCCCATTTCCTGTAATATCAATTGAATTAGTATTGATTTTAAACGTACTTCCTAAGTTTTTAATAGCATTCAATGTAGCATTTATATCCTCTGAACAAGCAAAATTTTCTATATGGCTGGTACCTTCACAAAGGGCAGAAGCAATTATAGCTCTATGCATAATACTCTTTGATGGAGGTACATTTAATTCACCTTTTAAAAATGATGGATAAATAACAATATCACCCATTATAATTCATTCTCCTGAAACTAATTATATTTAATGTTTAATTTGCACATTAGGCATGTTATTTTACTATTACGTGAAGAAGCTCAGCAAAACTTTCGACCTTGTTATTTTCTTTATATTCTTTAATGTTAGGTAAAGCATACAGTGGTATGTAAAATATAACCCCAAGCAGTGCACCTAGTAAAACATCAATAATAGAATGTTGCTTAATAAAAAGTGTTGATAGTGATATCAATATAACCAATGTAAAAGATATTTTTGTTCCATATTTCTTTTTCCTAAAATCTTCACAGTTTCTTAGGGCTGAATCTACTGCAATGGAGTTCAATACATGAAGGCTGGGAGCAACATTTGTTGGTGTATCAACACTATATATAAATGCAATAAGCCTTGAAAATATATCATTTCCAACTATTTTAGGCCTTAAATCTTGACCATTTGGGAAAATCAAATACAAAGTATAACAAAGTGCCATACTGCCAAATAGGAATATGATATATTTATAATAGTCTTTTTTTGATTTAATTCCAGTATATATAAGCCCATAAGCTATATAAAAATACCATACAAAATAAAATATGACAAATTCCTTTATAAAAGGTATTTTATCATCTAATCTTGAGTGCATAATATATTTTGGTACTACGGTTTTTTCACAATAGCAAAACCATTGCATCAGTGGTATAAAAAGTAAAAGCCATAAAAAGTGTTTTCTTTCTTTAATAAAATTCATACTCATCCCTCGTTCTCATTTATGTTTCAATTTATTCGATGGCTACCATCCATAATTCCCCGCTTAACGCGGGGAATAACGGCTGCTACGCCCCTGGATCGACTCTTCTTAGACTCAGTTGGAGAAGGTATTCCCTATAAGAAGGCTCCACCTGAGTCTAAGAATCGCCTTATCTGATGGCTACCATTCGTAATACCCCGCTTTAAAGCGGGGTATTACGAATGGTATATTGCCACTTGCCACTTGCCTGGCACTATATCAAGCTCACTGTATTTAATTATACACTTAATATTTTATATTATTGTTAATAATATTCAAAAGCCG
>DHEX01000075.1 GCA_002400085.1 Clostridiaceae bacterium UBA4839
ATTTGTAGTCATTCCATCCATAATAAGACCCACTACCCATGAGTCATATACGGAGCTTGAATAAATAGGATTGAATTTTCCCTCTGGAGCTGTTGTGCCAACAATTAAAGTATCCTTTCTAGCATCACTTTTTGCAACAGCAGGAAGTTTTTCTGGAGCTTCAGCAGCTATGACTTGTGCTGTAGCCTTGTCCTTATTTATGTCTGATTTCTTACCTGACGATGATGATCCGCACGATGCAAAAATCATTGCTGAAACAAGAAGAAGTGACAAAATACTTAAAGTTCTCTTTTTCATTCTTTTACCCCCTTCTAAATTATATATAATAATTTTTTTAACAGACCCAAAAGAAAATTTTAAATTTACATTATGCATCATTAAATATATTCATAAAATTGTGAATGTATTTAATAATCTTAAAGAAAGTTATAAACGTATAAACTATTTTATAATTATAGATATGTTTGCACAATACAGTAAACTAACTTATGTCATTATCTTTGGATCTGTATAAAACCATATAAAACCATATTAATCGGTTATTGTTATTAAAACATTATTCTACACAGAATTTAAAAATCCTGCAATGTAATTTATTTTATTGCTTTAGCACTTTAAACTAATTATATACAAAAGCCTGATTTTGTAAAGCTTTTTCTTGAAAATCAGGCTTTTAAATTTTTTTATTTTACTTTATCATTTGCAGTAGCAATTACATTTACATTAGTATTTAAAACATTTTCAATAACAATATCACCAAGATTTACTGGGGCGTTAATAGTAACTTTATTTATTTCTTTCATCACATCAAAAATCAATTTTTTAGGAATTTCATCTTGAGTTTTTATAGCAACTACAGGACGTTCTCCTCCATTTACTTTAACTGTTGATGTAACAATTCGTGTAGGATTGGTAATTTCCCTAATTGCATATTCTTTCCCTTTATTGCACTTATTACCTATTACACTAATTATATCATTTTCCATAGTAATTTCAAGTGGGCAGCCCATAGGACAATTAATACAAGTTATGTTAGTTTTACTCATAAATCAAGCCTCCTTTAAGGAAAATATCAATTTATTAAAATTAATATTTTCAAGAATCTCTCTCTTTATTTTAATGTTTTCCATTTCACCAGGGGAAACAACAGGTCTTTTAACTTTTAAAACGGTCTTTCCTTCACTTAAAACTTCAATAAAAACATTTTTATAAACATTATCAACTCTCATAAAAAAATTCACACTATCATCTACATTATCAGGATTAATTTTTTGAGGAACTACATACCTTATACCATTTTCGCCCAATGTACTTATAACTTTTTTAGATTTACTCAATTCACCTTTAATGAATTTTGCAGCTCCCTTTCCTGCAAGATAGCTTTCTTGGGTAACGAAATCTACCAAATCATGCACATGTACAACGTTGCCGCAGGCAAATATCCCCTCGACGGAAGTTTGCATTGATTCATCCACAACTGGACCTGATGTTATCCCGGAAATTTCAATACCAGCTCCTTTTGAAAGCTCATTTTCTGGAATAAGCCCAACGGATAAAAGAAGGGTATCACATTCAACATATTTTTCTGTACCTGCAATTGGCTTTCTATATTCATCTACTTCTGCTACTGTAACACCTTCCAGCCTGTTTTTGCCATGAATGTTTACAACAGTATGATTAAAATACAGTGGAATATCATAATCTACTAGGCATTGAGCAATATTTCTCTTAAGTCCAGTAGAATAAGGCATTATCTCTAAAACCATTTTTACTTCTGCGCCTTCAAGGGTCATCCTTCTTGCCATAATAAGACCAATATCGCCCGAACCAAGTATTACAACCTTCTTCCCTACCATATATCCTTCCATATTAACAAATCTTTGTGCTGCACCGGCAGTAAGTATTCCAGATGGTCTGCTTCCAGGAATATTCAGTGCTCCCCTTGTTCTTTCACGGCATCCCATAGCAAGGACAACAGCACCAGCCTCAATTTCAAAAACACCTGTTTTTGGAGTTAACGCAGTTATTTTTCTGCTGCTGTCAATATTTAAAACCATAGTATCAAGCATATATTCAATATTAAGCTCATTTACTTTTTTAATAAACCTTTCTGAATATTCAGGCCCAGTTAATTGTTCTCCAAATATATGAAGGCCAAAACCATTATGAATACACTGCTGAAGTATTCCTCCTAAGTTTTTATCTCTTTCTAAAATTAAGATATCATTTATTCCATTATTATGAGCTTCTACTGCTGCTGCAAGACCTGCAGGTCCCCCGCCTATTATAACAAGCTCTCTTTTCATGAGCTTCCCCCCCTTATTTCGTTTTACCTGTAAGTATAAAACTACCTACATCTGATTTTTCTACAGCCTCTTTAGGAATGCCTAATTCCCTTGATAAAATATCTAGAACTCTTGGCATACAAAATCCGCCTTGGCATCTTCCCATACCTGCTCTAACTCTCTTTTTTACACCATCTATAGTTTTTGCACCTATTGGCCTTTTAATGGCATTTATTATATCACCCTCAGTTATGCTTTCACATCTGCAAATTATTCTTCCATAGCTTGGATTTGTCTTTAATGCAGCTTCCCTTTCCTCCTCATTCATTTCAAGGAAAAGTTTTGTATTTTTTCTATATGGATTAAAATTATTATTTTTAACTAAACTAAGCCCTTCTTTCTTAAGCAGTTGAAGAACCATAACTGCTATAGCTGGTGATGAAGAAAGACCAGGGGATTCTATACCGGCAGCATTTACAGCTCCTCTTTCTGGAACATTTATTATAAAGTCATCCTTATCTGTTCTTGACCTTATTCCTGTAAATGAAGTTATTATATTTCTTGAGCTTATGCTTGAAACACTCTTTTTTGCGCCTTGTAGTACCTCATCTAAACCATCTTGAGTAGTGCTGACATCCTCCCTTTCATCTATGTCAACTGCATTAGGACCAACAAACATATTCCCGTGAATAGTTGGAGAAACCAATATCCCTTTTCCTTTTTCTGTTGGAGTTTGAAATATTGTCATATTAACTAAATCCCCACAGACTTTATCATAAAGGCAGTATTCTCCTCTTCTTGGTAATATTTTAAACTTTTCACCATGAAGCATATCATTTATTTCATCTGAATGAATTCCAGCAGCATTTACAATAAACTTTGAATTGTATATACCATTATTAGTTTCAATAACAAAAATATCATTTTCCTTGTAAATATTTTTTACACAGGTATTAAACTTAAATTCAACTCCATTTGAATTTGCAACTTCCGATAGGGCAATAGCAAATTCAAATGGCGAAACAATACCTGCTGTAGGAGCATATAGTGCAGATATCACCGTTTTATTTATATTTGGTTCTTCTTTTAAAATTCTTTCTCTGTCCCAAATTTCAAGACCTTCTACACCATTTTTAATCCCTCTTTCATAAAGCTTTTTAACTTCCTTTACCTCTTCATCATCAAAAGCTATTACAAGAGAGCCATTGCGTTTAAACTTCACATCCATTTGGCTGCACAGCTCATCATACATTTTATTCCCCAATACATTTAGCTTTGCTTTTAAAGAACCTTCCTTTGCATCATAACCTGCATGTACTATCCCGCTGTTTGCCTTTGTTGACCCTCCATTGGCTGCATCACTGCTTTTTTCTAAAACAGCTACTTTTAAATCATACTTTGAAAGTTCTCGAGCTACAGCTGCTCCTATAACTCCTGAACCAATAATTATAACGTCATACATGATTTATCCTCCAATCATACGAATTTATAATCTCCAAGCTTAACCTTATCTTTAAATTTTTGGTATGCTGATGACTAAATGGACAATTATTAGAAAAAATTAAGCCGCACCAGTAGAGCTGCCTATGCAGCCTTATTGATACGGCTCTCTAATCTCGCCTTTATATTATTAAATATATTCTAGCATATTTATTTTAGCACACTTAACGGTTCCAATCAAGAGCCCTTTTAACGGCCTTATGCCACCCATTTATTAAGTTTGCTCTTGTACATTCATCCATATTAGGTTCAAACTTTCTATCCAGTGCCCAGTTGTTTAATATATCATCTTTACTATTCCAATACTTTACTGCAAGACCTGCAAGGTATGAAGCCCCAAGTGCAGTAGTTTCAATAACCTGCGGCCTAAAAACTGGGACATTAAGTACATCTGCCTGGAAATTCATTAAGAAGTTATTAGCAACTGCACCCCCGTCAACTTTAAGGGCATTTAATTTAATTTTGGAATCCTCCTCCATTGCCTTTAAAACATCGTTGGTCTGATATGCAATTGATTCTAATGCAGCCCTTATAATATGAGCCCTACTAGTTCCTCTTGTAAGTCCAAGTATTGCTCCCCTTGCATACATATCCCAATATGGTGCACCAAGACCTACAAATGCCGGAACAAGATATACTCCATTTGTATCCTCAACTTCCATAGCATATTTTTCGCTTTCTGCAGCACTGTCTATAATCTTAAGTTCATCCCTTAACCACTGGATTACTGCTCCACCTATAAATATACTGCCTTCAAGTGCATATTCAACCTTTCCTTCTGCTCCCCATGCAATAGTTGTTAATAAGCCATTATTTGATTTGACTGCCTTTTCACCAGTATTCATAAGCATGAAACAGCCAGTTCCATATGTATTTTTGGCCATTCCCTCTTCAAAACATGCCTGACCGAAAAGTGCAGCCTGCTGATCTCCAGCATCCCCTGCAATAATAACTTCTGAACCAAGCAAATCCTTTTTAGTTTTTCCATATATATAGCTTGATGGTTTTACCTCTGGAAGCATTGATTTTGGAATATTGAGCTCTTTTAATATGTCATCATCCCATTTTAAATCATGAATATTAAACAGCATTGTTCTTGAAGCATTAGAATAATCAGTTGCATGAACTTTCCCACCTGTTAAATTCCAAATAAGCCATGTATCAATATTCCCAAATAGGAGCTCTCCTCTTTCAGCTTTTTCTCTTGCTCCTTCAACATTGTCGAGTATCCATTTAACCTTCGTCCCTGAAAAATAAGCATCTAAAACCAAACCTGTTTTATCCCTTATTGTATCAACTAATCCCCTTGCCCTTAAATCATCACAAATTGGAGCTGTTCTTCTGCACTGCCATACTATTGCATTATATACTGGTTTTCCTGTGTTTTTATCCCAAACAACTGTAGTTTCTCTTTGGTTTGTAATTCCAAGAGCTGCAAGGTCCTCTGCTGTTATTCCAGCTCTAGCTATAGCTTCATTTGCAACTCCTATTTGAGTTGCCCAAATTTCCATAGGATCATGTTCTACCCATCCTCCATGAGGATAAATTTGAGTAAATTCCTTTTGTGCAGAGGAAACTATATGTCCCTCATGGTTGAATACAATAGCCCTTGAACTTGTTGTCCCCTGATCTAAAGCTAAAATATACTTTGACACTTTACCACCCCACCCATCATTATTTTTTATTAGCACATTCCGGCACCCTTTAGAGCACCGGAAAAAATATAAATACTAACTTTTAATGATCCCACATCAAACAAATTAAAATTTAATTAAAATATTGCTGCCAATAAATAGTATATCAAATACTAGCATAAAAGTCCCAAGTTTAGCATCCTGAATTATCATTTTCTTATTAGAATACTATGCATGGGAATATGAAAAAATTACAAAATTAATAAAACAAAGAGATGGTAAATTCATTCCTGAAGGCACTGTTTGTAAGACTTAATTAAACAAATTAATAAAAAAGCCCGAACATACTAATTATTTTAAATTAATTAGTATGTTCAGGCATCTTTTAGAGCACCAGAAAAAATATAAATATTGTTTTTAAATGCTAATAGCTTTACAAGTTTTGACCGTTTGATTCTATTACATTTTTATACCAGTAAAAACTCCTTTTCCTATATCTTTTTAATGTACCTTTTCCCTCATTATTTTTATCAACATAAATGAAACCATATCTTTTTTCGAATTCACCTGTTCCTGAACTAACTAAGTCTATTGCACTCCAAGGTGTATATCCAATCACATTTACCCCATCTAAAGTAATGGCTTTTTTCATCTCTATGATATGGCTTCTCAAATATTCTATTCTATAATCATCATTGATTTCATTGTTCTCATCTTTTTTATCATATGCACCCAATCCATTTTCAACGATGAATATAGGTTTACCATATCTCTCATTTAATAAATTTAATGCATACCTAAGGCCAGTCGGATCTATTTGCCATCCCCAATCGCTAGCTTTTAAATACGGATTTTTAATCTCATGTTCAAATTCACCAGAATTGTAGCTTTTCTCTATTGCTGTACTTGAAATTGTTCTGGATTTGTAGTAGCTCATCCCTATAAAATCCACCGTGCCAGCTTTAAGAGTTTCCAAGTCTTCAGGTGTATAGTCAATATGATAGCCATTTCTTTCCCATTCTTTTAGTGTATATGCGGGTATCTCCCCTCGCACATGGACATCACTATAGAAATATCGATTATGCATCTTCTGCAATGATAAAAAGACATCTTCAGGTTTGCAAGTTGCCGGATAAATGGGTATAAAGCTCATCATACATCCAATTTTAAAATTAGGATTAATCTTATGTCCTATTATAACTGCCTTTGCACTAGCTATTAATTCATTAATTGATGCCTGATACATTGCTTCGGTTCTATCTTCTCCACTTTTATATACAATTCCTGAATTGGTGAAGCTATCAAAATTATCTGCTGTGTTCATTTGATTATTAATTTCATTAAATGTCATCCAGTATTTAACTTTATCCTTATATCTTTTAAAAACAACTTCCGCAAATCTAGTAAAATAATCAATTAATTTTTTATTTCTGAATCCTCCATATTTATGAGCCAGATTATATGGCATTTCAAAATGAGAAAGTGTTACAACAGGTTCTATTCCATATCTTAACAATTGGTCAAAAACATTGTCATAAAATTTTAGCCCTTCCTCATTTGGTTCCTCATCATCACCATTAGGAAATATCCTGGACCATGAAATAGAGGTTCTAAAACACTTAAATCCCATTTCGGCAAATAATTCTATGTCCTCTTTATAATGATGATAAAAATCCACTGCTTCATGATTAGGATAATATTCATTATCCAATACTCCGGGGGTGATTCTTCTGCTTGTATGAGCATCACCTGCTGTCATTACATCTGCTACGCTGGCACCTTTGCCTCCTAAATTCCATCCACCTTCTAATTGATGAGCAGCTGCAGCTCCGCCCCATAAAAACTCTTTTGGAAACTCGTTATTCTGCATAAAAAGCACCTCCCAGTAAATATTTTTATTTATTTTTCTTTTCTTCTGCCAAGTATTGCTTATCCAATGCTACAACAAACGGATAATATATCAGTGTAATTAAAGCTATTGCAACAAGTTGAACAACAGCTCCCTGCCAACCACATAATAAAAACCCGGAAATAACTGGTGGAGTAGCCCATGGTATCGTAACGCCAGTGAACATAGGCATGAAGCCAGTCTTTATGGCGATAATAGGTAAAATTACTCCAACCATAGGTGCCAATATAATAGGTATTAGCATCTGAGGATTGAATACAATTGGAACACCAAATATGATAGGTTCATTTATATTAAATAAACATGGAACTGCACTTAACTTCTCAGTGGCTTTCAATCTCTCTGATTTTGCTACTAAAAACATTGCTATTATTAAACCAATTGTGCAGCCAGCACCACCCATTGTTGCAAATTGATCCAACATTGGAGTAACTCCAATATGGCCAGTATTGACTGTTAATTTTCCAGCTTTAAATAGCTCATAGTTTTCTATAGCATTTGCATTAAGCAATGGGTATAACAAAGAATTAATAACTGTAGGATGTATTCCAAACCACCAAAACAATCCATTTAATCCTGCAACTATGACCATTGCCCCTGCGGTGCCAGTTATTCCTTGTAGCGGAGTTTGTATTACTTTATATATCATTTCATGTAATGAGGATCCAAATACAGAGCAAACTCCATTAATAGCTAAACAAGCAACAACAATTAACAAACCAGGAATCAAAGAACTAAATGATTGGCTAACTGCATCAGGAACACTGTCAGGCATTTTAATAACCAAATGTTTTTTAATGCAGAGACGGTTAATCTCAACTGTCATAGTTCCTATTAATAATGCTGTGATAACTCCTTTTGTGCCAAGCCAAGTAAAAGGCAAAACCCCTGTTACTACTTCACCTGATTTTAAAATAGTGTTTTTGGGAGTAACAACAATATATGCAACTATGGCCAATATCATATTTTGCAATTCGTTCATTTTATATTCTCTTGCAAGATAAAAGGCAAATGTTGCTGCAGTCATAACTCCAAATATATCATAAGTAGCACTTGTTGCTTGTGAAAGAAGTGTTGACCAGCCCGCTCCAAAAATGCGGCTCATAAAATCTGCATACCCTGGAATAGGAAAGTTAAGTACTAGCACAAATAACGATCCTATCAACGTTAAAGACATAATAGACAAGAAACCTGATCTTAAAGCAACAAAATATTTAAAATTTGTTAACTTTGATACAGATGGTACAATTTTTTCTTCAATAAATTTTGTTGGCGCTTTCATTCAATTATCTACTCCTTTTCTGAGTATTTAGTTAAATAATTTAAAAAATACTTTTTAAAGTTCTAATGCCTTTTTTAGGATCACATCGCCTCGCATCAATCCGTAATCGTCCATATTAATAACTGCAACTTTTGTTTTCTTTCCTTTAACTTTTTCTCCAAATTGTTCTTTTGCATATTTAATTTGTGGTCCAAGAAGAATTACATCTATATCTTTTGTCTCTAGACTTAAATCAGCATTGGACATAGGTTCAGCAAAAATTTCAGCATCTATGCCCTCCTTTGCAGCAGCTTCACGCATCTTTTTTACTAATATACTTGTACTCATTCCATGGGTACAAACCAACATAATAGTTTTTTTTGCCATTTTTTAACCCTCCAATAATAATATTTATTTGTTTTTTAGATCATAAATCATTTTATAAAGTGATATAAATTCTTTTGCATCATCAATGGCCATGGTAGCCATTGTCAAATGATCTAATGCATGAATTAATATGATATTAATATCATTTTTTTTACCGTTTGCTTCATCCGTTAATAAACTTGTTTGAATATTATGAGACTTGATAAGAGTTTCATTTGCTTCTTTTAATAAGTCTTCAGCCTCGTTAAATTTAAACTCTCTAGCTTTTTTAGTAGCCTCCATAGCACTGCTTCTCGCATCACCAGCAGTTGAAATCACCTGAAAGGCTGTTAGATATTTAGCGTCATCTACGCTTGTTTCGTTTTTGTTGTTTTTTACATTTTTATCAGTCATTATTTTGCATCACCCTTTTATTTTTAATAATTAGTATATTTGTGTAGGAAAAAGAATGGCAATGTTATCATTGCCACTTTTTCTAATAATTTTATTATAGCCTTTATCCTATTCCCCCTTGGGCTAATCATTTTCCATATCCCTCCGGAAAAATTCCTACCAAATGATTAAGTGCCAGACATATCAACTTGCCATATGTCTAGCACTATTTTGCACGATATGCCACTTGCCTGGCACTTGCCTGGCACTATTTGAGCGTTCGCTTTCCCGTTCACAAAGAAGCCCTAAGTTAGAAAATGCCAGACAAGCCGTAGGGAACGGTCTTGACCGTTCCGCCCCCTGGTTTCTGATCATTGCCCAGAGGAACGGTCAAGACCATTCCCTACCTTCTCATATATTTTTCTTATCTCCGCTGTAATTTGTTCATTAATGATTTTAAATTACGAATTGAAGAGACTTTTAAAGAGGCTGTTGCGAAATTTCATGATTATGAAATTTCGCAGCAGCCCTAAACACGATGATATTTAATACTCACACATCAATTGAATTAATTCTTCCGGTAAGTTACATTCAATTAATTTCTGCACTGCCGTTTTATCCTCAATGATATCAATTAACTGTTGATACACTTGGTTTAAATCGCCCGTATATCCTTTCCTTATATTTAACAAGCAAACAAATTGAACCTTTCTTTGCTTGTCCCATTGAATTGGATTTTTCAATGTGCAAATCGTCCAAAATGTTTCGTTTGTATCAAGTTTCATGGGATGAGGAAGAGCTACCAAGTTTTCAAAACTTGTTGACGCTACATTTTCTCTTTCTAAAACAAAGCTTTCATAATTATGTGAAACCAGACCCTGCTTTTCTAACTCGCTGCACAAATATTGAATTACACCTTTTTTATTATTTATATCTTTATGGATAAATACCCTTGATGAATTTAAAAGCAAATGCATATCAACTTTATTTGAAAACAACTTTTCTTTTATCCCCTTTACATCTTTATCTGATAAAAAGATATCAACCTTTTGGACAGGTACTCCCCACTTATCTTCGATTGGAATGGTACTGATAATCATATCAATTGAAGATAAGTCATATGATTCAAGATTATAGCAGCTAATTGTATCCACTATTTCAATATGATCTCCAAATACCTTTTGCAATCGATTATAAAGTATTTTTGCACTTCCCATCCCAGTTGCACAAACAACCAAGACTCTTTTTTTAACACTTTTATTGCCCTCCATCCGCTCTAAAGCTGCTTCAATATGAAGTGCAATATATGCAGTTTCATTCATATCCACCTCTTTATGGATGTATGATTCAATACATTTACTTGCAACAATTGCTCCTTCAAATGCACGGGGACATTTTAATTTAATTTCAT
>DHEX01000072.1 GCA_002400085.1 Clostridiaceae bacterium UBA4839
TAATTGTAAGGACATATTATAATATTAATTATAGGATATATTTACTATGAAAAGGGGCATATTTAATGAATGATTTTAAGCAATAGCCTTAAGGTATGTATAAGTTTAATATACAGAATATCAGAAATATTTTGTTAAAATAAACAAGGGGGTATTAAGTATGAATTTAAGAGAAAAAATTTCACCTCAAGTAAGAGATTTACCGCCTTCAGGCATAAGAAAATATTTTGACATGATGAATGAAATGAAAGACGCTATATCTCTGGGAGTTGGTGAGCCTGATTTTGTTACTCCATGGAGAATAAGGGAAGCAGGTATAGATTCCCTTGAAAAGGGACAAACCCATTATTCTTCTAACTCTGGCTTAATTGAACTGCGCATGGAAATATCCAATTATTTAAGAGGAAGGTATAATCTTGACTATGATCCCAAAAGCCAAATTATTGTTACTGTAGGGGCAAGTGAGGGTATTGATATAGCACTAAGGGCTTTAGTTGGACCGGGGGATGAGGTTATTATCCCTGAACCAAGTTTTGTTGCCTACAAGGGCTGTACTGCTATTACAGGTGCTGTCCCAAAGATTATTAACCTTAGGGCTGAGGATGAATTTAAGCTTACACCAGAACTGCTTGAAAAGGCTATAACGCCTAAAACTAAGGTTGTTATAATACCATATCCAAACAATCCTACAGGTGCCATAATGACAAGAGAAGATCTGTCAAAGATTGTAGATGTTCTTAAGGATAAGGATATTATAGTTATATCAGATGAAATTTATTCGGAACTTACTTATGAAGGCAAGCATACTTCTATTGCAAGTTTTCCTGAAATGAAGGACAAAACTATTGTAGTTAACGGATTTTCTAAAGCTTATGCTATGACAGGGTGGAGGATTGGATATGTCTGCGGCCATCCAACATTAATTGAAGCCATGAAAAAAATTCATCAATATTCATTGATGTGTGCACCTACTACAGCTCAGTATGCAGGTCTTGAGGCTTTGAAAAATGGTCAGGCAGATGTAGATAACATGGTTGCTGAGTATAACAAGAGGAGAAGGGTTTTGGTAGATGGTTTTAGAAAGATTGGATTTGATTGTTTTGAACCTAAGGGCGCATTTTATACTTTTCCATGTATAAAATCAACAGGATTAAGTTCCAATGATTTTTGTGATAGGCTTCTTGATGAGCAAAAAGTTCTTGTTATACCTGGCACTGCTTTTGGCGATTGTGGTGAAGGTTTTGTAAGAGCATGCTATGCAGCTTCTATGGAAAATATAAATGAGGCACTAAGAAGAATAGAAACGTTCGTAAAATCACATAAGTAAGCATTGAGTGTATATTTATTTATTTTCAGAACTCCACTCTCTATAATATGGAGTTCTATTTTTCTGCTTCTGTGATAGGGGTCTGTAATTCGTAATTTAGATTTTATTTTGTGTTACAACATAAAAAAATGCAAAGCAGTTTTTATAATTGAGAATTGAGAATTGGAAATTAATTGTAGGGAACGGTCTTGACCGTTCCGTTGATGAATGGACGGAATCAGGAAGACGAAACGGTGCCAACACCCAGGTGGCAATCTCATTCTAAGGTATTTCCAGGACGATCTGAATTTGGTGCGGCGGAACGGTCAAGACCGTTCCCTACCTATGATTATATTATTTGTAATTCACAATTTTCTTTAATTACGAGTTGCAGGATAGGGATGCGAGCAATTGTAAATATCAGCACATAGTATATAATAAATGGTAGATATATATTTTAATGTAAGGTGCTGAGGTGCAAGTATGAAGGGATTAAGAGTGGTTGTCACATATAAATGCAATTTTATGTGCAGCAATTGCAGATATTCCTGTACCCCTTATAAAAAAGGAGCAATGGATGTACAAAAATTTAAAAGAGAAGTATATCAGGCAATGGACGATGGGTATAATAACTATGTAATAATTGACGGGGGAGAGTATTTTATTAGTGGGGGATTAGTTTTCAAATACTTAAAGTCCATTGATAAAATAAATATTAAAAAATCTATTGTAACAAATGCAAACTGGGGGAAAAAGGAATTGTTTAATTATACTCTTCAAAGTTTAAAAAAGTATGGAATTGATGAGATAATAATAAAATATGATTATTTTCACTCCCCTTTTACTGATATAGATACAATCAAGGAGTCCATTAAAAAGTCCATTAGGATGGATTTTAAAGTAGCAATTTGTTCTACCTTTGAATCAGAAAGCATAAATACACCTAAGGATATTTATACATATAACTTCATAAAAGATATAAATAAAAATTTTAGTGATATAAAGTTTATATTTGAGAGTACAGAAGCTTATAAATTTCCATCCCTTTCCCATAGATATATATTAAAGAATGAAAAGGTTGTATTGTACTGATTGGTACAACAACCTTTTTAAATTAGAGCAATATTTTGAAAATTGGACGATGGGACTGCAGACTACTGAATATTAATATTTTTGGACGATAAACGGAAAATAATCAAAGAAATCAGATTGTTAAAACACAGCATCAAGTGGTATTATAGAAGTGGATTAAGCCAATGAGCCATTTTAATGAGGTGTTATTATGAATATTAAAATAGATAGATCCAGTGGAATACCAATATATAAACAAATTAAAAATGAAATAATTGATAAAATAAAAAATGGTGAATTAAAAATTGGAACTAAGATGCCAACTGAAAGGGATTTGGCAAAGGAACTTAATATAAGCAGAAATACTATAAGTACTGCTTATAACTCACTTGAGCAGGAAGGGATATTAGTTTCTTATCAAGGACGTGGAACATTTGTAGCTGAAGAAGCAAAGACATGGGAACAAAATAATAATAAAACAAAGCTTTTTAAGATGATCGATTTAGACATTGAAGAAGCATTTGAAATGGGCTTTGATGCAGATGAATTTATGGAAATAGTTCAGGAAAGAGTAAAGGAAAAAGAAGAACTTTTTAAAAAGACTAATGCAATTTTTGTCGAATGTAATATAGAACAAGCGAAGGAATTTGCAAAACAATTATCTGAAGGAACACATCTTAATGTCACACCTGTAGTACTTTCTAGTCTTGAAAACAGAAATGAAAATTTAAATAACACACTAAATAATTCAAGTATTATCATAGCAACATTTAACCATGTAAATGATGTTAAAAATTTTACTTCTGATTTACATAAGGATGTAGTTGGTGTTGCTATAAATCCAAGTCTTGAAACCATAGTTAAAATTGCTAGATATCCTGAAGGAACAAGGTTTGCATTTTTTTGCATATCAAATGAATTCAAATTTAAAGTTGAAAACGCATTAAAATCAGCAGGGCTTGATAATCTCAAACTAACATCATCAATAACAAAGGATGAAAATGGAATAAAAGAAATTTCTAAAGATGCTGATGTTATCATTGTTTCTCCAGGAAGGATGGAAGATGTTAAAAGAGCAGTTGGTCCTGATAAGGAGATTATAAGCTTTGATTATAATCTTGACAGCGACTCTGCAAAAGCTATTATTCCAAAAATTGTTGAAATGAAAAACAAAAATTAGAGGGGGTAACAACATGGAAAAAAACGGTAAGACCATTGTCTTAGGCGTTATTGGTTCTGACTGCCATGCAGTTGGAAACAAAATCTTAGATTATGCATTTACTCAGGCAGGCTTCAATGTAATTAACATTGGGGTATTAAGTCCCCAGGAGGACTTTATAAATGCAGCAGTTGAGACAAATGCAGATGCAATTATAGTATCTTCACTTTATGGGCATGGTGAGATAGACTGCAGAGGAATGAAAGAAAAGTGCCTTGAGGCAGGTCTTGAAGATATACTTCTTTATGTAGGGGGAAATTTAGTTGTAGGCAAACAGGACTTTGCAGATGTTAAAAAAAGATTTATAGCTATGGGATTTGACAGGGTATATCCTCCAGGAACTGACCCGCAAGTTGGCATTAAAGATTTAAAACATGATCTTGGTATTGAATAATTTGAGGTGATTATAAATGGAAGCTATACTTCTTATTGACTTTGGCAGCACATATACCAAACTTACTGCAGTAGATATGGAAAATGAGGAAATCATTGCAACTGCAAAAGCACTTACTACAGTTGATAAAGATATTATGATAGGATTTAACAATGCATATTCTGAAATTGAAGAAATATTAAAGGATAAACAAGTTAATTTTATTGAAAAGCTTGCATGCAGCAGTGCAGCAGGCGGACTTAGAATGATTGCAATAGGTCTTGTCCCTGAACTTACGGCAGAAGCTGCAAAAAGAGCTGCCCTTGGAGCAGGGGCAAGGATTCTTGGAGTTTACAGTTATGAGCTGTCAAGAAGAGAAATGGGAGAAATAAATTCAAAAAAGCCTGATATAATCCTTCTTGCAGGGGGAACAGATGGTGGAAATAAAGACTGCATTATTCATAATGCAAAGCTTATTGCAGAAAATATAAAAGGAGTTCCTATTGTTGTTGCAGGAAATAAAAATGCAGTTGATGATATAGAGGATATATTTAAAAGTGAAAATATTTATTATAAGGTAACGGATAATGTAATGCCAAAGCTTAATATGCTTAATGTAGAGCCTGCAAGGGAAGTTATTCGTGAAATATTTATGGAAAAAATAGTTGAAGCTAAGGGAATGAAAAATGCAGAAAACTTTATAAATGGTATTTTAATGCCTACTCCAGCTGCAGTTTTAAAAGCAGCAAGAGTTTTTGCAGATGGAACTGATAAGGAAGAAGGAATTGGAGATTTAATTGTAATTGATATAGGGGGAGCAACAACTGATGTTCATTCTATTGGAGATGGGGAGCCTACAAAGCCAGGAGTTACAATAAGGGGACTTCAAGAACCCTATGCTAAAAGAACAGTTGAGGGTGATCTCGGTATGAGAGTAAGTGCCATATCTCTATGGGAATCTGCAGGTACAAGAAGAATAAGAAAATTTATACCAGATACAAAATTTGATATAGAAAATAGATGCAGAATACTTCAGAGCAATGTAGATATGCTTCCTCAAAATGAAGAGGAAGAAGAGTTTGATGAGGCTTTAGGCATGGCAGCAACAGAAATAGCTATGGAACGCCATGTTGGAGTTTTGGAAAGTGTGTATACTCCTATGGGGGTTATTTATTCTCAAGTAGGAAAAGACCTATTAAATGTGAGACATATTATAGGAACAGGAGGAATATTAGTTCACAGCAGACATCCTAAAAAGATTCTAAAAGCTGGCTTTTATAATAATGAAACATCTGAATATTTAAAACCAATAAATCCTGAAGTACTTATTGATAAAAGTTACATAATGTCTGCAATGGGATTACTTGCCGAAAAATATCCAGATACAGCAATAAGAATAATGAAGAAATATATTGTGAAAGTCTGAGAATGGAGGATACTTATGAAATTAAAAAATAAAAAATTAACTGAGGATGAGTTTTTTAGTACAAGAAAAGAGGTCTTAAGTCAATGGTCTACAGGGAAAGAGGTTGATCTTCAAGAAGCAGCGGACTATTTAAAAAGCCTTCCTAAAGAAAAGAATTTTTGCTATGTATTGTCTAAAGCTAAAAAAGAAGGAATTACCTTGGCACAGCCAAGAGCAGGAGTAGCACTTGTTGATGCTCATATTGAGCTTCTAAGGTATCTTCAAAATGAAGGAGGTGCAGATCTTCTACCATCAACTATAGATAGTTATACAAGACAAAACAGATATGATGAATGTGAAATTGGAATTGAAGAAAGTAAAAAGCAGGGCCGCTCTATGCTTAATGGATTTCCAGCAGTAAACCATGGTGTAAAGGGCTGCAGAAAGGTTTTAGAATCAGTTAATGTTCCGCTTCAGGCAAGGCATGGTACTCCAGATTCAAGGCTGCTTGCAGAGATAATTCATGCTGGCGGATGGACATCCAATGAGGGTGGTGGGATTTCATATAATATTCCTTATGCAAAAAATGTAAGCGTTGAAAAGTCACTTACTGATTGGCAGTACTGCGACAGACTTGTAGGACTTTATGAAGAAATGGGTGTTCATATAAACAGAGAGCCTTTTGGACCATTAACTGGAACTTTAGTTCCAGCAAGTATATCCAATTCGGTATCTATAATTGAAGCTCTTCTTGCAGCAGAACAGGGTGTTAAAAACATTACTATTGGATATGGGCAGTGCGGAAATATGATGCAGGACATAGCAGCTATGAAAGCTTTAAAGGAACAGGCAGAGGAGTATTTTAAAAAGTTTGGATACGATATAGAGCTTACAACTGTATTCCATGAGTGGATGGGAGGATTCCCAGAAGATGAAGCAAAGGCATTTGGTCTTATTTCCTATGGAGCAGTTTCAGCAGCACTTTCAGGGGCAACTAAGGTTATTGTTAAAACCCCTCATGAAGCTGTTGGAATACCGACAAAAGAGGCCAATGCAGCAGGAATAAAAGCAACAAAAGAAGTACTTCATCTTTTACAGGGTCAAAGATATCCTGAAACTCAGAAATTAAGAAATGAAATAAAATTAATTAAGGCAGAAACAAAATGTATACTTGATAAAACTTTTGAACTTGGCGATGGAGATTTAGCAGTAGGAACTGTAAAAGCATTTGAAAATGGAACTATTGATATTCCTTTTGCACCAAGCAAATTCAATGCAGGAAAGGTTTTACCTGCAAGAGATAATAATGGTGCAATTAGATTCCTTGATTTTGGTAATATTCCATTTACTAAAGATATAAAAGATTATCACAGGTCACTTCTTGAGGAAAGAGGAAAGTTTGAAGGAAGAGAAGTAAACTTCCAGATGTGCATTGATGATATTTATGCAGTTTCGAGAGGGGCTTTAATTGGGAGACCAGGAAAATAGTTTAAAATTAAATATTTATTTAAAATAAATGTTAATATGGAGGATACAAAATGAAAATTGTTGATGTTGTATGTTCACCAGGAAAAACTGGATTTTACTTTGATGATCAGAGAGCTATTAAAAGAGGAGCAAAACATGATGGCTTCACATATGTTGGAGAACCTGTTACAGATGGATTTAAAAAGGTAAGAATGTCGGGGGAATCAATATCTGTAATGCTTGTTTTAGATGATGGTGAGGTAGCTTACGGAGATTGTGCAGCAGTTCAGTATTCAGGAGCTGGCGGACGTGATCCACTGTTCCTTGCAAAGGATTTTATTCCAGTAATAGAAAAATACATTGCTCCAAAATTAATAGGGAGAGAAGTTACAGGATTCAGACCTCTTGCTGAAGAAATTGATGGAATGAAAGTAAATGGAAAGAGGCTTCATACTGCAATAAGATATGGAGTTACACAAGCTATACTTGATGCTGCAGCAAAGGCTAAAAAGGTTACTATGGCTGAAGTTATAAGGGACGAATATAATACAGGAGTAGAATTTAAAAAAATTCCTATCTTCACTCAATCTGGAGATGACAGATATGACAATGTAGATAAGATGATAATAAAGGGTGCAGATGTTCTTCCACATGCACTTATAAACAATGTGGATGAAAAGCTTGGCAGAAACGGTGAAAAATTAAAGGAATATGTAGGCTGGCTTAGAAATAGAATATTGGAACTTAGAACTTCTGAAGATTATCTTCCAGTTCTTCATATAGATGTTTATGGAACTATTGGTGCTGCTTTTAATCTTGATAATGAAAAAATGGCAAATTATATTGGAGAGCTTGAAAAAGTTGCATCACCATTTAAATTGAGAATTGAAGGACCTATGGACGTTGAAAATAGAGAAGGACAGCTTAAAGCTTTAAAAGCTTTAAGAGAAACATTGCAGAGAAAAGGAATAAAGGTTCAAATTGTTGCTGATGAATGGTGCAATACTTGGGATGATATTAAGCTGTTTACAGATGAAAAAGCAGCAGACATGATTCAAATTAAAACTCCAGACCTTGGAGGAGTAAATAACATAGTTGAATCAATATTATACTGCAAGCAGCATGGAGTTGGGGCATACTGCGGTGGAACTTGTAATGAAACAGACAGATCAGCGCAGGTATGCACAAACATAGCTATTGCTTGCGGAGCAGACCAGTGTCTTGCAAAGCCTGGAATGGGCGTGGACGAAGGATTCATGATAGTATATAATGAAATGATGAGAGTTTTAGCTTTAGCAGGAAGAAGAAAGTAAAATTTATTTTAGGGGACGTAATTTACGTTCCCTAAATTGCAATTTTAAATTATTTAAAGCAGTTATTTAACTGACTATAAACTTATTATACAAGGGGGTTAAGTTCATGAGGGATATAGATGTTTCTCAAATTACTCAGGCAGTAAAAAAAATGTGCATTGATGCAAATTATTATTTGAATGATGACATAAGAAAGAGGTTAGAGGAATCTAAAAGTAAAGAAACCTATGAAACTGCAAAGAATATATTGGATGTTATTCTTAAAAATGCAGATATAGCAAGGAATGAAGATAGACCAATATGTCAGGATACAGGCATGGCAGTAGTTTTCGTTGAAATAGGACAGGAAGTCCATATTGTAGGTGGAAGTATTGAAGATGCAATTAATGAAGGAGTAAGACAGGGATATACTGAAGGGTATCTTAGAAAATCAGTAGTAAAAGATCCATTGAATAGAGTAAACACAGGGGATAATACTCCTGCTGTAATATATTATTTTGTAGTTCCAGGGGATAAGCTTAAAATTACAGTTGCACCTAAAGGATTTGGAAGCGAAAATATGAGCAAAATAAAAATGTTAAAGCCGGCAGATGGAGTTGAAGGAGTTAAAGATTTCATAATTCAAACTGTTAAAGAAGCAGGACCAAACCCATGTCCACCAACAGTTATAGGTGTTGGTATAGGCGGAACTTTTGATAGGGCAGCACTTCTTGCTAAAAAGGCAATTATGCGCTCAACAGATGTTAGAAATGAAGATCCTTATTATGCTAATCTTGAAAAGGAGCTTTTAGATGAGATAAATAAACTCGGAGTTGGACCTCAAGGATTTGGAGGACGAACTACTGCTTTAGCAGTAAATATTGAAACTTATCCAACTCATATTGCAGGTCTTCCTGTGGCCGTAAATATAAACTGTCACGTAACAAGACATGCTGAAGCAATTCTTTAGGAGGGATTAAATATGGAAAAGATAGTAAAAACACCTTTAAATGATAAAGATGTATTGGGCCTTAGGGCAGGCGATTCTGTGCTTTTAACAGGATATATATATACTGCAAGGGATGCAGCTCATAAAAGACTTGTTGATCTTTTGGATAAGGGCGAAAAGCTTCCTTTTGATGTAAAAGGGCAGGTCATATATTATGTTGGACCTACTCCAGCAAAGCCAGGAGATCCAATTGGTTCAGCAGGACCTACTTCAAGTTACAGAATGGATCCTTATGCACCAAGGCTTCTTGATATAGGGCTTAAAGGAATGATAGGAAAAGGGCTTAGAAACGAAGAAGTGATAAATTCTATAAAGAAAAATTGTGCAGTTTACTTTGCATCTATAGGAGGCGCAGCTGCTCTTACAGCAAAATGCGTAAAATCAGCAGAACTTATTGCCTATGAAGATTTAGGTTCAGAGGCTGTAAGAAAACTATATGTTGAAAATTTACCTCTTATAGTGGTAATTGATTCAAAAGGCAATAATTTTTATAAAGAAGGACAGGAAAAATACTTAAAGTCTTTAAATAAATAATTTAGTCATAGGACACAAACATAGGACACGAAGAAATAAGAGGCATCTTTATTTTCTTCGTGTTTTGTGTAAAAGTAGGGAAGGTGAAAAAATGAAGATACTAAAACCAGCTAAGGCTGGAACCTATGAATCAAATGATATATATATTATGATTCAGCCAAATGATAATGGTATTAAAATAGAGCTTGAAAGTATTGTCATGAAGCAGTTCGGAAAAAGAATAGAAGAAGTTATAAAGGAGACACTTGAAAAATTAGAAGTTAAAGATGCTTATGTAGTAGCAAAGGACAGAGGTGCTCTTGATTATACTGTAAGTGCAAGAGTTGAAACAGCAGTTAAAAGAGCGGGGGTGGAAAAATGAAATTAAGACGTAGTATGCTTTTTATGCCGGGAAATAACCCAGGTATGCTTCAAAATGCTGGAATACTTGGTGCAGACAGCGTCATACTTGACCTTGAAGATGCAGTAGCTTTAACTGAAAAGGATTCTGCAAGAATATTGGTTAGAAACGCTATAAAAACATTAAGGTTTTATAACAGTGAAATTGTTGTTAGGGTAAATCCTCTTTCTACTGAATTTGGATATGAGGATGTAAAGGAAATTGCACAGGTTAAACCAGATGCAATTATGGTTCCTAAAGCAACAGAGGAGGATATTGAAGGTGTAGATAAAATTCTTTGTGAAATAGAAGAAAAGATGGGATTTGAAAAAGGAAGCATTAAGCTTTTTCCACTTATCGAAACAGCTTATGGACTTGAAAATGTATATACAATAATTGAGGCTTCCAAAAGAGTAACTGGAGTATTGCTTGGAGCAGAGGATTTAACAAATGATCTTGGAATTAAAAGAACAAAAAAGGGGAAAGAAATATTTTATGCCAGATCAAAAGTTGCAACTTCTTGCAGAGCTCTTGGGGTAGATGCTATTGACACTCCATTTACAGATTTAGATGATAGGGAAGCCTTTATAAAGGATATTAAGAAGGCAAAATCCATTGGAATGACTGGCAAAGCAGCTATAAATCCAAGACAAATTGATACTATCCATGATGTTTTTGCACCTTCAGAGGAAGAAATAGAGTATGCTCAAAGAGTTCTTGAAAAAATGGAAGAGGCTAAAAGAGATGGCCTTGGAGTATTCTCATTGGACGGTAAGATGGTTGATGCTCCAATAATTAACAGGGCAAAGACTACAATTGAAAAAGCTAAGTTAGCAGGACTTATATAAGGGGTGATATTATGAAAAATGCTGTGGGAAGAGAAATCCCTGATAATATAGAAGGTATAGGAAAAGTAAAGCCATATGAAGGGGCTTTTAAAAACATCGGAGCTATTGAAAAAACTAAAGTAAAAGTAAGCAGCAAGCTTCCAAATGAAGATAAGGTACTATCATCAATAAGGGAGAGCATCATTAAATGCGGGCTTAAAGATGGGCAGACTATTTCTTTTCATCATCATTTAAGAAATGGTGATCATGTTTTAAACATGGTTTTAAAGGAAATAGATGAACTTGGAATAAAGGATATAACAGTTGCTGCAAGTTCTATTTTCCCTGTTCATCAGCCGCTTGTAGAGTATATAAAAAAAGGCGTTGTAACAGGAATTTATGCAAACTATATATCAGGTCCTGTAGCTGAAGCTATATCTTTGGGACTTCTCAAAAAACCTGTTGTAATGCAGTCCCATGGAGGAAGAGCAAGAGCAATTGAAGAAGGGGATTTACATATTGATGTTGCTTTTATCGCAGCACCTACCTGTGATACTTATGGGAATATAAACGGCGTTGATGGAAGAGCAGCCTGCGGCTCACTTGGCTATGCTATTCCCGATGCAATGTATGCAGATAAGGTTGTAGCTATAACAGATAATCTTGTAGATTATCCTGCATGTCCAATTGAAATAAGTCAGGAATATGTAGATTATGTAGTTAAAGTTGATTCAATTGGTGATCCAAATGGAATTGTTTCAGGAACAACTAAGATTACAAAAGATCCTGTTGGACTTAAAATTGCAAAAATGGCAGCACAAGTTATTAAAGCTTCTGGCCTTTTAAAGGATGGCTTTTCATTTCAGACAGGAGCAGGCGGAACTTCTCTTGCTGTTGCAGCTTACTTAAGGGATATGATGAAGAAGGAAAATATAAAGGGAAGCTTTGCATCAGGTGGAGTTACGGGATACATTGTTGAAATGTTTGAGGAAGGATTATTTGATTCTATATTTGATGTACAGTGCTTTGATTTAAAAGCAATAGAATCATATAGAAATGACAAGAGACATCAGGGCATGTCAGCTTCTATGTATGGAAACCCTCATAATAAGGGATGCGTTGTAAACAACCTTGATGTTATGATACTTGGAGCTACTGAAATTGATACTGATTTCAATGTAAATGTAACTACGGGCTCAAACGGAATCATAATGGGAGGCTCAGGCGGACATAATGATACTGCAGCAGGAAGCAAACTTTCTATTGTGGTTACACAGCTGACAAAGGGAAGACTTCCAATAGTTGTTGATAAGGTTACAACTGTAACTACACCAGGTGAAACTATTGATGTTCTTGTAACAGAAAGAGGCATTGCCGTAAATCCAAACAGGAAGGATTTAATTGAAAAGCTTAAAGGTACAAATCTTCCTATAGTTACAATAGATGAGCTTAAAAAGACTGCTGAGGAGCTTACAGGAGTTCCTGAAAAAGTAGAATTTGATGATAAAATTGTAGGCGTTGTTGAATATAGGGATGGAACCATAATAGATGTATTAAAAAAGGTAAAATAGGTGAGTTTATGTGGGGTATAGATATTTCAAGAGTTGACTTAAAGAGCAAAGAGAGGGATGAAATTGAGGGCTTTCTTGAAAAGTTTGATTTGTCCCTTGATAAGGATGTAGAGTACACCATATGCGCAAGGCAAAACGGGGAAATAGTAGGAACCTGCTCATTTTCTGGAAGGGTTTTAAAATGCTTTGCAGTAAGAGAGGATATGCAGGGAGAAGGTTTATCCGGGAAACTTATAACTGAACTTACAAATGTCATGTTTGACAGGGGAATATATGAGACTTTTATTTTTACAAAACCTAAAAATAAAGATATTTTTAAAGGCCTTGGCTATAAGGTAGTGGAAGAAGCAGAGGATGTAGTTCTTCTTGAAGGCGGAACTTCTAATGTTAAAAGATACGTAGAAAATATGTTTAAAAGGTCAGGGCTTGACAGCAGTGAAAAGGCAGCTCTTGTTATAAATTGCAACCCTTTTACTTTAGGGCATAGATATCTTATTGAAAGGGCAGCACAGGAAAATGATGAGGTTGTAGTTTTTGTAGTAGAAGAGGATAAATCAGTTTTCCCTTTTAAGGTAAGGCTTGACCTTGTAAAAAAAGGGGTATCCCATTTAAAAAATGTGAAGGTTATTCCTGGAGGATATTATATTATATCCTCTGCAACCTTCCCATCCTATTTTTTAAAGCAAAAGGATAAAAGGCTTAAAGCATACACAGAGCTGGATGCAAGGATATTTGGTAAGTTTATTGCAAAGGCTTTTAACATCAAGAAAAGGTATGTAGGAACAGAGCCATACTGCCCTGTTACATGGGATTATAACAGAGCTCTTATGGAAATCCTTCCTAAGTTTGGTGTTGATGTAAAGCTTGTAGAGAGAATGACCATATGTGATAAACCTGTGAGTGCTTCTTATGTAAGAGAGCTTATAAAAGAAGGAAAGATGGAGGAAGTTAAAAGACTTGTTCCAAAAACTACCTATGATTTTTTAATTTCTGATGAAGCAAAGGATATAATTGAAAGGATTAAGGGGTGATTTTCCACATTGATTGATAATGATTTAATGAATAAGATTTTAGAGGACAGAGAAAAAAGATATAATGAAGTATTAAATTTAATAGACAGAACAGGGAATATAGCAGTTTGTGGAAAAGTAAATTATCCCGGTGTAGATAAATGCAATCCTTATATTCAAAAAGCCTTTGAAATTTTAAAGGGGGTATTATTAACTTCTTTTAAAATTGACGATTATGCAGTCTTAAAAGGATATGATGGGCCAGCAGTTATATTTAGTTTAAATCTTAAAGCTTTTAATGCCAAAAAGGCTGCTGTAAAAATCGAAGAAGAACATCCTCTTGGCAGAATATTTGATATTGATGTTTATAGGATAGATGGAAGCCCTGTTTCAAGAACTGAGCTTGATCTCCCATATAGAAAGTGCATAATATGCGGAAAAAATGCAAAAGTCTGCGTAAGACAAAGAGCTCATGATATAAATGAAGTTATAGGCAAAATAAACAGCATGATCGAAAATTATTGATAGGGTGCAAAATATGCGCTCTATTTTTTTGTATTAAGAAATAGGATTTGGGGAATATAAAAGTGAGCTTAAAATATAAAGATTTGAGGTGATTTTATGGAGAAAGATACAAGAAAAAAACCCATTGAAGAGCATAAAACAGCTGCTTGGGCAAACATAGACAAAACAAAACCCATTACCAATGTAACAGTACCCAGCGAATCCGATGTAGAATTTTCAAGAGAATGGGTAAACGAAAACGAAAAATAGTGCCAGGCAAGTGGCATGTGGCAAGTTGAAAATAACCTCCAAGTGATAAAATAAATTTGCGGTCTGTCAACTACAAATTAAAAATCACAAGGAGGTTATTTTTATAGTGAATAACGATATTTATAGTTTAACACATACGAAATGAAATTACCATATGCTATGCCTGGTACCTTTTACCTTTTTTCAGAGGCTTTTCTTGGACTTTTATAGCTGTGAAAGCTTTTTATAAATTTCATATCGCTCTAGGGCTTCATTTTCTGACTTGTTAAACAAAGTTTCTGCATTTTCAGGGAAAAATTTTGAAAGTGCAGAGTATCTTACTTCTCCTGTTATAAATTCCCTATAGGATTTAGAAGGCTCTTTTGAATCAAGCTGGAATGGATTTTTGCCTTCATTTTTAAGTTCAGGGTTAAACCTATAAAGATTCCAGTATCCTGAATCTACAGCTTTTTTAGCTTCCATTACGCTTGTGCCCATACCCGTTTTTATTCCGTGGTTGATGCATGGGGCATAGGCAATTATAAGCGAAGGGCCATGGTAGCTTTCGGCTTCGGTTATAGCTTTAATTGTTTGGTTCATGTTTGCACCGAGAGCAATTTTAGCAACATATACATAGCCGTAGCTCATTGCCATAAGACCTAAATCCTTCTTTTGGACCTTTTTACCCGAAAAAGCAAATTTTCCAACAGCCCCTGTAGGCGATGCTTTAGAGGACTGTCCTCCTGTGTTTGAGTAAACTTCTGTATCCATAACAAGAACATTTACATCCTCACCAGAAGCTAAAACGTGATCAAGGCCTCCAAAACCTATATCATAGGCCCATCCATCTCCACCTACTATCCACTGGGACTTTTTAGTTAAATAATCTTTTTTCTCAATAATTTCATCTACATATGGATTTCCTACGTATTTATTTTTGCTTATTATATTAATGATTTTATCTGCTGCATTTATGGATGCTTCTCTTTGATCTTTAACAGACAGCCACTCAGATAATGCACTCTTTAAATCATCTGAAATGCTGCTTTGTAGTGCACTTTTAACTACATCAGCTAATCTTTCTCTAATTTGTTTAACACCAAGATACATTCCAAATCCATATTCAGCATTGTCTTCAAATAAAGAGTTTGCCCATGCAGGACCTCTGCCGTACTGATTAACTGTATATGGAATAGACGGAGCACTTGCACTCCATATGGAAGAACAGCCCGTAGCATTTGAAATTAAAAGGCTGTCGCCAAAAAGCTGAGTAACAAGTTTTACATAAGCAGGTTCTCCGCATCCAGGACATGCACCGTTAAATTCAAGCAATGGCTTTACAAACTGGCTTCCTTTAAGGGTGTACTTGCTCATTTTATCATCCTTTGGTTTAATTTTAATTGCATATTCCCAGTTTTCCGATTGATTTTTAATTTGTTCCTCAGCAGGTTTCATGATAAGTGCTTTTCCCGGGGCAGGGCATATGTCAGCACAGTTTCCACATCCTGTGCAGTCAAGGGGGCTTACCTGAATCCTGTAATTTAAAGTTTCTAAGCCTTTCCCAACGGCTTTTTTTGTATTAAATGTTTTAGGAGCAGATTCAGCTTCTTCTTCACTTAGAAGAAATGGCCTTATGGTAGCATGAGGGCATACAAAGGAGCATTGATTGCATTGTATGCATTTTTCAATTTGCCATTCAGGGGCTAAAACTGCAATACCTCTTTTTTCATAAGCAGCTGTTCCAAGAGGAAAGGAGCCGTCCTCCATTCCATTAAAAGCACTAACAGGTAAAAAGTCTCCCTTATGTTTTTCCATAGGCCTTTGTATGTTTTTAACAAAGTCAGGTTCATAGGAATAAGTTTCATCTTCAGCCACTGCATTTTTCCACGTTTCTGGAACTTTTACCTTTATAATGCTTGTAAGCCCTTTATCAACAGCCATCTTATTCATATCTACAACTTTTTGACCTTTTTTCCCATAGGATTTTTCTATGGACTCCTTTAAATACTTAACTGCATCATCAACGGGAATTACGTTTGAAAGTTTAAAGAAAGCAGTTTGCATTATCATGTTAATTCTTCCGCCAAGTCCTATTTCAGATGCAATTTTTATGGCATCAATTATATAAAAGTTTATATTGTTTTGTGCAATATATTTTTTCATAGAACCCGGTATATTTTTTTCAAGCTCGTTTTCACTCCAAGGGCAGTTTAAAACAAAGATGCCGCCCTTTTTAAGACCACTTAATATATCATAATTATATATAAAAGATTTATTGTGACAGGCAATATAATCTGCACTGGTTACAAGGTAAGAGGATTTAATAGGGCTTTTCCCAAATCTTAAATGGGAAACTGTGGTGCCTCCAGATTTCTTGCTGTCATAGGAGAAATATCCCTGAACAAATAAATTTGTGTGATCCCCTATAATCTTTATAGCACTTTTGTTTGCTCCTACAGTACCATCTGAACCAAGGCCGTAAAACTTACAGCTGATGTTGCCTGATGGTGCAGTCTCAACAAATTCTCCTTCACAAAGGGATGTATTGGTTACATCATCTACAATACCAATAGTAAAATTATCTTTTGGAGCTTCACTTTTTAAATTTTTATATACTGCTATAATCTGTGATGGAGTTGTATCCTTTGAGCCAAGGCCGTACCTTCCACCCATAATAAGAGGTTTATTGGGTTGATTATAAAATACTTTTGATATATCAAGATAAAGAGGTTCTGAAATTGAGCCAGGCTCTTTTGTTCTATCTAAAACAGCAATTCGCTCTACAGTTTCTGGCAAAACTTTTAAGAAGTGCTCTGCTGAGAAAGGGCGATAAAGCCTAACTTTAATAAGCCCAACCTTTTCACCTTTACTGTTTAAATAATCAATGGTTTCCTCGATGGTATCACAAACTGAACCCATAGCAACAATAACATCCCTTGCGTCATTTGCACCATAGTAATCAAACAAGTTATATTTTCTGCCTGTAATACTTTCAATTTTTTTCATATAGTCTTCCACGATTTCTGGCACTTTAAGATAATATTTATTTGCTGCTTCTCTTCCTTGAAAATATATATCTGGATTTTGAGCGGTACCTCTGACAATAGGATGATTGGGGTTTAAAGCTCTGTTTCTAAAATCTTTTATGGCATTAAAATCTACAATCTTTTTAAGCTCTTCGTAGTCTATAAGCTCCACTTTTTTAATTTCATGAGAAGTTCTAAAACCATCAAAAAAGTGTAAAAAGGGTACTCTCGATTTTATGGCACTAAGATGTGATACACATGCTAAGTCTAATGCTTCCTGCGGGTTTGTAGATGCAAGCATTGCAAAACCAGTTTGTCTTACTGCCATAACGTCCTGATGGTCACCAAATATTGAAAGCGCATGGGCTGCAACTGCCCTTGCAGAAACATGAAAAACTCCGGGAAGAAGCTCACCTGCAATTTTATACATATTAGGTATCATAAGGAGAAGCCCTTGAGATGCAGTATATGTACTTGTAAGTGCGCCTGTTGCAAGGGAGCCATGCATTGCTCCTGAAGCACCAGCTTCTGACTGCATTTCTGCAACCTTCACTGTTTCACCGAATATATTTTTTTTACCTTTAGAGGACCATTCATCAACATATTCAGCCATTGGAGATGACGGAGTTATAGGATAAATTGAAGCTACCTCAGTAAAGGCATAAGAAGCATAAGCAGCAGCTTCATTGCCATCCATGGTTTTAAAAACCTTTTCCATTAATATTTCCTCCTTCAAAATAATATTTTTTAAACAAACTTTATTTGATTCTAAGAATCACTGATATAAAAGTACATCAATATATATTATTTGAATTTTAGAAATAATAATGCATGGAATCATTTTATGCAGGGATATAATTGCCTTTGAAGAAGAAAATTATAGGTGCAAGTTTTCTTGGCTCAAATGTTGGAACATTTAAATTTTCAATGATATTAAGGGATTTATCTATATCCTTTATAAAATCCACATTATTTTCCATAAGCTCCTCTTTTATATATTCATTATAAAAATTGCAGTATGAAAAATAATCTTTTCTTTCATTTGAATATGCTCTATAAGGCTTGCCGCAAATATCTATTACACTTCTGCAAAGGTATAAATTGCATGGGTGAGGTCTTAAACTAAAGTCTAAAGTGCAGCCTTTAAAACCGCAAAATGGGCATATTCTAAAAAACAACTTTGGATCTATTTCAAAATCTGTATCTTCCTTATCAGCCATAAATATTTCATATTCTTCCTGTTTAAAAAGCCCTTTTGCTTCAATGAAATATTGGCTTACATTTGTACTGCTCATTTTTGAAAGGTTTATAATAAAAGATTTTTGCCCAAGGTTTATTATGTTTTTAATATCTACTAAATTATATTTAGGGAAAATACCAGCAGCATCCTCTATTTTTAATGTCCATATAGGAAGTGGATTCTACTATTCCATTGCATTTTCCACAAAAATTGCATTTAAAGACAGGTATATTATTTTCACATTCATATTCAAGCTTATACATGATTTCCCCCCTAAATTCAGTAAGAGCATTAGTTTACATAAGATATTCTATATCAAAGGATTTAAGAAATAAATATTTAATAGATAAACAATTTATTAAATTTAAATTATGAATTGCGGAAGCAAATAACTTCAATTCATAATTTGGATTTAGCCCACCGCTGCGATAAGCAAATAATATTCTATTTGATATTTTATAAAAACATGTTATAATAATAAATATCATGCAGGTATAGCTCAGTGGTAGAGTGCCGGCTTCCCAAGCCGGATAGGCGGGTCCGATTCCCGTTACCTGCTCCATGAAATACAACTTTGAATGTGATTTCAAAGTTGTATTTTTTTA
>DHEX01000063.1 GCA_002400085.1 Clostridiaceae bacterium UBA4839
CCCTGAGTTTACCTACTCACTCTTGTCTGGCATTTTAACCCTTAAAATACCTTTGCAAATGGGCAAGTGAATGGAATATATTTTTCTTATTTCTGCGGTGGATTAAATCTAAATTACAAATGGAAGTTTAATAGTATTGACACTTGAAAATTTAAATGCTAAAATTTCATTTGTGTGATTATAAGGTGTTTTTTAACACTTACTGCTGTGTAATAGCACTACATAAATTTAAAGAAGGTGATTTTATGGATGGCAAAAAAAAGGTTGTCGGAGTAAAACAAACTTTAAAAACCATAAAAAATGGAATGGCAAACAAAGTTTATGTAGCAAAGGATGCAGATAGCAAGGTAATAAGTCCGGTGGTTGAAGCTGCCAAGGAAAATGAATTAGAAGTAATATACTTTGATTCTATGGATGAGCTTGGAAATTTCTGCAGCATTGATGTAGGGGCAGCAACAGCTTGCGATGTTAAGTAGACTATAGACTCATATGAGTTTATATATATTATTTATTGCTTTTTATAATTTCGGAGGGAGGTGCACATATGCCAACAATTAATCAGCTAGTTAGAAAAGGCAGGGAGAAGGTTGAATACAAATCAGCTTCTCCAGCATTAAAGGAGTGTCCGCAAAAAAGAGGAGTATGTACAGTTGTTAAAACTTCAACTCCTAAGAAGCCTAACTCAGCTTTAAGAAAAGTTGCCAGAGTAAGACTTACAAATGGTATTGAAGTTACTGCGTATATTCCTGGAGAAGGTCACAACTTGCAAGAGCACAGCGTTGTTCTTATAAGAGGTGGAAGGGTAAAGGATCTTCCTGGTGTAAGATATCATATTGTCAGGGGCGCCCTTGACTGTGCTGGTGTTACAGACAGAAAACAGCAAAGATCTAAGTATGGTGTTAAAAGACCAAAGAAATAATATGGATGGGTGCTATGTGCTTGCAATAAATAACCCCTTCAAAGAAGGTTCATATAGATTGCATTTACAGAGCACTTTGCGGCTAAGGCCGAGTACCGATGAGTTTAATAATTTATGTTAAGGAGGGAAGAAAAGTGCCAAGAAAAGGATATATACCAAAAAGAGATATACTACCAGATCCAGTGTATAGTAATAAGGTAGTAACAAAATTAGTAAATCAGATAATGGTTGATGGCAAAAAAGGTGTTGCACAGCAGATTGTTTACGGAGCTTTCGATATTATTCAAGAAAAAACCGGTAAAGAGCCTGTTGAAGTTTTTGAGGCAGCTATGAATAACGTAATGCCAATTCTTGAAGTAAAAGCAAGAAGAATTGGTGGTGCAACATATCAGGTACCAATGGAAGTAAGACCAGAAAGAAGGCAAACTCTTGGTATTAGATGGATTGTTGATGCAGCAAGAAACAGAGGAGAAAAGTACATGAGAGAAAGACTTGCGGCTGAACTAATTGATGCATCAAACAATACAGGTACCGCTGTTAAGAAGAGAGAAGATATGCATAAAATGGCAGAAGCTAATAAAGCATTTGCACATTATAGGTGGTAGTCATTATAATCATTTAACAATTTTTTACAGAGGATCTTATCTACCCCTAAAATGTGTATACATTTAGGGGTAATTTTAATTATAAAGTTCAAGTTTTATGTTTGTTTTATTATGAAACTCAACTTTTGTAAATATAGATAATGTTATGAATGTAGTTTGTAATGAAACAGGATGGGCAGAAAGGAGGAAATACTGTGCCTAGGCAGAATGATTTAGAGAGCGTAAGAAATATAGGAATAATGGCGCATATAGATGCAGGTAAAACAACAACCACAGAGCGTATGTTGTTTTATACTGGGAAAACTCATAAAATAGGTGAAGTTCATGATGGGGCTGCTACAATGGATTGGATGCCAGAAGAGCAAGAAAGAGGTATAACAATTACATCTGCTGCTACAACTTGCCATTGGAAGAACCATATGATAAATATTATTGATACGCCGGGGCACGTAGATTTCACGGTTGAGGTTGAAAGATCCCTTCGTGTTCTTGATGGTGCTGTTGCAGTATTTTGTGCAAAGGGAGGAGTTGAACCTCAATCCGAAACTGTATGGAGACAGGCAGATAAGTATGATGTACCAAGAATTGCTTATGTAAATAAGATGGATATTATGGGTGCAGATTTTTATCGCGTTGTTAATATGATTAAGGATAGACTTAAAGTCAATCCAGTTCCAATTGCAATTCCAATTGGGAAAGAAGAATCATTTATAGGGGAGATTGACCTTATAAGATACAGGGCAGAAATTTACGAGGATGACCTTGGAACTAAAATAGAAGAAGAGGCTATTCCTGATGATTTAAAAGATTTAGCACAGGAATACAGAACAAAGCTTATTGAAGCAGTAGCTGAAACAGATGAAGACCTTATGGAAAAATATCTTGATGGTAAAGAATTAACACAGGATGAAATTATTAAGGCAATTAGAAAAGCAACTATTTCTGGGGAGATGGTTCCAGTAACTTGCGGAAGTTCTTATAAAAATAAAGGAGTTCAGCTTTTACTTGATGCAATTGTTGCATTTTTACCATCACCATTAGATATACCTCCAGTTAAAGGTACTGATCCTGAGACTTCTAAAGAAATTGAGAGAGCTGCTTCCGATGATGAGCCCCTTTCAGGTCTTGCATTTAAAATTGCAACTGATCCATTTGTTGGTAGGCTTGCATATTTTAGGGTATATTCTGGTGTTATAAAAGCAGGTTCCTATGTACTTAACTCAACAAAGAATAAGAGGGAAAGAATAGGAAGACTTGTTAGAATGCATGCAAACCACAGAGAGGATATTGAGGAGGCCTATACAGGAGACATAGTTGCAGTAATTGGTCTTAAGGATACTACAACTGGAGATACACTTTGTGATCCTGATCACCCAGTTATTCTTGAAAACATGGAATTCCCAGAGCCAGTTATATCTGTTGCAATTGAACCTAAAACAAAGGCGGGTCAGGAAAAGATGGGTATAGCCCTTTCAAAACTTTCCGAAGAAGATCCAACTTTTAGAACATATACTGATCATGAGACAGGTCAGACTATTATTTCCGGAATGGGTGAGCTTCACCTCGAGATAATAGTAGATAGACTTCAAAGAGAATTTAAAGTTGAATGTAATGTAGGTAATCCACAGGTCGCTTATAAAGAAACTGTAAAGAAGTCAGTAAAGGCAGAAGGAAAGTTTATAAGACAATCTGGTGGACGTGGACAGTATGGACATTGCTGGATAGAACTGATACCACAAGAAAGAGGCAAAGGCTACGAATTCGTTAATAATATTATTGGGGGAGCAATTCCAAAGGAATATATAGAGCCAATAAATCAAGGTATAAAGGAAGCTATGTTAAACGGAATAGTTGCAGGCTATCCTGTAATAGATTGTAAAGTAGTTTTATATGATGGTTCATACCATGAAGTCGACTCATCTGAAATGGCATTTAAGATTGCAGGTTCTATGGCATTTAAGAATGCCATGAATAAGGCAAATCCAGTATTACTTGAACCTATTATGAAGGTTGATGTAGTTGTGCCAGAAGAATACATGGGCGATGTAATTGGTAACCTTAACTCGAGGAGAGGAAGAATTGAAGGCATGGAACTTAGAAATGGCGCAGAAACTATAAGAGCTTTTGTACCACTTGCAGAAATGTCTGGTTATGCTACAGTTCTTCGTTCAACAACCCAAGGAAGAGGAACATTTGTAATGCAGTTTGATCATTATGATGAAGTTCCACAAAGTATTCAAACTAAAATTGTCGGCGAAAGAAATAAATAGTAAAAGGGGAGGAAAAAAAGATGGCAAAGGCACATTATGAGAGAACAAAACCACATGTTAATATTGGAACAATTGGTCATGTAGACCATGGTAAGACAACACTAACAGCAGCAATAACAACAGTATTATCAAAATACGGCGGAGCACAAGCAACAAGATATGACGAAATAGATAAGGCACCTGAGGAGAAAGAAAGAGGAATTACAATCAATACATCCCACGTTGAATATGAAACAAAGACAAGACACTATGCGCACGTTGACTGCCCGGGTCATGCTGACTATGTAAAGAACATGATAACAGGAGCAGCACAGATGGATGGAGCAATCCTAGTCGTAAGTGCAGCAGATGGTCCAATGCCTCAGACAAGAGAGCACATACTTCTTGCAAGACAGGTTGGAGTTCCATATATCGTAGTATTTTTAAATAAAGCAGATCAGGTAGATGATCCGGAACTAATTGACCTAGTTGAAATGGAAGTAAGAGATTTATTAACAGAGTATGATTTTCCAGGAGATGACACACCAATCATAGTAGGATCAGCATTAAAAGCATTAGAGTGTGGATGTGGGAAACCAGATTGTCCATGGTGTGGAAAGATCCTTGACTTAATGAAAGTAGTAGATGAATATATACCAACACCAGTAAGAGCAACAGACAAACCGTTCTTAATGCCAGTAGAAGATGTGTTCACAATAACAGGAAGAGGAACAGTTGCAACAGGCAGAGTAGAAAGAGGAGAGTTAAAGATAGGCGACGAGGTAGAGATAATAGGATTATCAGAAGAGAAGAAGAAGACAGTAGTAACTGGAGTTGAAATGTTCAGAAAGACACTTGACCAGGCAGAAGCAGGAGACAACATAGGAGCACTATTAAGAGGAATAGACAGGGAAGAAGTAGAAAGAGGACAGGTACTTGCAAAACCTGGGACAGTAAATCCACATATACACTTTGAAGGACAGGTATATGTATTAAAGAAAGAAGAAGGCGGAAGGCATACACCATTCTTCAATGGATACAGACCACAGTTTTTCTTCAGAACAACAGATGTTACAGGATCAATAAAGCTTCCAGAAGGAGTAGAAATGGTAATGCCAGGAGACCATATCAACATGGATGTAGAATTGATTACACCAATAGCAATGGAAGAAGGATTAAGATTTGCTATTCGTGAAGGCGGAAGAACAGTTGGAGCTGGAGTAGTTTCTAAGATATTTAAATAATTTTTAGGGGCTGGGCTTTGCCTAGTCCTTTTTAAAGGGTAATAATTTTATTAAAAATACGACAAAGTTCATAGGTTACTATTGTATTTTATTTTAAAATATTGTAAAATAAAAGAGTTGTAAGCTTTTAAGCGCGATGAAGCAAGAGGTTGCCGAGTTTCGGGGGAATTCTTGCTGAGAATGTCCGAATCTAGAATTCGGGCGGCGGTGATTTGCGCAATATTGCTGTGTGGGGAAAAAAGAAACACCTGGAATAGTGTACAGATAGACCGCTGTCGTGCGTAAGGAAACCGGGCGTACGATGAAAGGAAGGGAAAAATTATGGCAAAACAAAAAATTAGAATCAAGTTAAAAGCATTTGATCACAATTTACTTGATGCATCTGCTCAAAAGATTGTTGAAGCAGCTAAAAAAACTGGCGCAACAGTTTCAGGACCAGTACCACTGCCAACTGAAAAGGACGTTGTTACAGTATTAAGAGCAGTTCACAAGTATAAGGATTCAAGGGAACAGTTTGAAATAAGAACTCACAAGAGACTTATTGATATATTGAATCCAACACAAAAAACTGTTGATTCACTTATGAGACTTGATCTGCCAGCAGGCGTTGACATTGAAATAAAACTATAATTTTGTTGTTAAATTTTGTTGTTATGAATACAGTTATGTATTCCACTAATAACGAGGAGGTACAGTAAATGAAAAAAAGTATCATAGGAAAGAAAATTGGAATGACACAGATATTTGATGAAAATGGAAAAGTTATTCCTGTAACTGTTGTTGAAGCAGGTCCATGTGTTGTTATGCAGAAGAAAACAGAGGATAAAGATGGATACAATGCAATAAAAGTTGGATTTGATGACATCAGAGAAAAACTTGTAACAAAGCCTGTTAAAGGGCAGTTTACCAAGGCAGATCTTAAATTAAAGAGATATGTTAGAGAATTAAGACTTGATGACATTTCAGGTTATGAAGTTGGAGCAGAAATTAAAGCAGATGTATTTGCAGCAGGAGACAAGATTGACGTTACTGGAATTTCAAAAGGAAAAGGATATCAAGGAACTATTAAAAGATGGCATGCTCATAGAGGGCCTGAAACTCATGGTTCAAAATCTCACAGAGTAGTAGGTTCACAGGGATCATCATCATATCCAGCAAGAACATTTAAAAATAAACGTATGCCAGGACATATGGGAAATAAGAAATCCACAGTATTAAACCTTGAAGTTGTAAGGGTTGATGCTGATAGGAATTTAATTCTTATAAAGGGTGGAATTCCTGGACCAAGAAAGGGTCTCGTTATGATAAGAGACTCAGTTAAAGCGTAATTTGAAAGGAAAGGAGGATGCAAAATGCCTAAAGTAGCTTTATATAATATGGATGCCAATAAAATTGGCGAGATAGAACTTTCAGATACTGTATTTGGAACTGAAGTAAATGTTGAAGTTATGCATCAGGTAGTTAAGATGCAGCTTGCAAATAAAAGACAGGGTACTCAATCAGCACTTACAAAGGCTGAAGTTTCTGGAGGTGGAATAAAGCCTTGGAGACAAAAGGGAACTGGCAGAGCAAGACAGGGATCTATAAGAGCACCACAGTGGACTCATGGTGGAATTGTTTTTGCACCAAAGCCAAGAGATTACAGTTACACACTGCCAAAGAAATTAAGGAGAGTTGCACTTAAATCAGCATTAAGCTCAAAGGTTGTTGATAATGAACTTGTTGTTTTAGATGAGCTTAAACTTGATGCACCAAAGACAAAGGTTGTAGCGGAGATGATTGGAAAGTTCGGAAATGAAAAAACTCTTATCATTGTTCCTGAGTCAAACGAAATAGTTTATAAATCAGTAAGGAACATTGAAGGAGTTCATGTAATACCTGTTAATAACATTAATGTTTATGATATATTAAAGTATAAAAAATGTATTATTACAAAGGATGCTGCACAAAAAATTGAGGAGGTGTACGCATAATGAAATTAACAAGCTATGATATTATAAAAAAGCCAGTTATTACTGAGAGGTCAATGGATCAGATGTCATATAGGCAATACACCTTCATAGTTCATCCAAATGCAAACAAATCCATGATTAAAAGAGCAGTAGAAGAAATCTTCGGAGTTAAAGTAGAAGATGTTAAAACTTTAAGTTATGGTGGAAAAGAAAAAAGAGTTGGTCTTCATGTAGGAAAAAGGCCAGAATATAAGAAAGCAATAGTTAAGCTTACAGAGGACAGCAAAACTATTGAATTCTTTGAAGGACTTAAGGCTTAATTATGCTTAAAATAGAGCTGTTATTGACAAGGCGTCAGATAAGCGCAAAGAAGGAGGGAACGGTATGGGAATAAAACAGTATAAACCGACATCCCCTGCAAGAAGAAATATGTCGGTTCTTACTTTTGACGAAATAACAAAAGATAAACCAGAAAAATCATTGGTTGTCAGCGTAAATAAAAATTCAGGAAGAAACTCATATGGAAGAATAACCGTTCGTCATAGGGGCGGCGGTGCAAAGATTAAATATAGAATAATAGATTTTAAGAGAGATAAGGATGGCGTTCCAGGAAAGGTTACTGCTATTGAATATGATCCAAACAGAACAGCATTTATAGCATTAATAACTTATGTAGATGGAGAAAAGAGATATATATTAGCTCCAGAAGGATTAAAAGTTGGAGATGAGATTCAATCAGGAGAAGGCTCAGATATTAAAATTGGAAATGCACTTCCTCTTAAAAATATTCCTGTAGGTACAACAATTCATAATATTGAACTGTTTCCAGGGAAAGGCGGTCAGCTTGTAAGATCAGCAGGTGGAGCTGCACAGCTTATGGCTAAAGAAGGAAGCTATGCACAGATAAGGCTTCCAAGTGGTGAAGTAAGACTTGTAAGACTTGACTGTAAAGCAACTATAGGAAATGTTGGAAACTTAAATCATGAGTTGGTTAGTATAGGTAAGGCCGGAAGAACAAGACATATGGGTATAAGACCTACTGTTAGAGGTTCTGTTATGAACCCAGTAGACCATCCACATGGCGGTGGAGAAGGAAAAGCACCTATCGGACATCCAGCACCACTTACTCCATGGGGCAAACCAACTCTTGGATATAAGACAAGAAAACATAAGAAATATTCTAATAGATTTATTATTAAAAAGAGAAAATAATATTGAGGCAGTAACTAAAAGGTACTGCTTCCATATTACCTTAGGCGAAGGGAGGCAAATCAATGGGCAGGTCAGTTAAAAAGGGACCTTATGTAGAGGAAGCTCTTCTAAAAAGAATAATAGATATGAATAAAGCCGGTGAAAAGAAAGTTATAAAAACTTGGTCAAGAAGTTCAACTATCTTTCCTCAAATGTCAGGGCATACAATAGCTGTTTATGATGGAAGAAAGCATGTACCAGTATATATTACTGAGGATATGGTCGGACATAAATTAGGAGAATTTGTTCCTACAAGAACATTTAGAGGTCATGGGAGCACAACAGAAAAAACAACCAGTGTTCTTAAAAAGTAATGGAGGGAGGCAGATTAAATGGAAGCAAAAGCTCATGCTAAATATGTAAGAATGTCTCCAAGGAAGGTTCAAGTTGTTCTTGACCTTATAAGGGGCAAAGATACAAAAGAAGCCTTAGCGATTTTAAATAACACTCCAAGGGCAGCTGCAAGTGTTGTTAAGAAGGTTTTAAAATCAGCTATAGCAAATGCAGAAAATAATTATCAGATGGATACGGATAAGCTTTATGTTTCAGAGACATATGCAAATCAAGGGCCAACATTAAAAAGATTTCAACCGCATGCTCAAGGGAGAGCGTTTAGAATATTAAAGAGATCAAGTCATATTACAGTAGTTGTTAAAGAAAGAGCATAAACTGGAAGGAGGGTTAAGTGTGGGACAAAAGGTAAATCCACATGGATTCAGAGTAGGTATAATCAAGGATTGGGATGCTAAGTGGTATGCTAATGATAAGGATTTCTCAAAATACCTTATTGAAGATTATAAGCTTAGAAAGTACGTTAAAAACAAACTCTATGCTGCTGGTATTTCAAAAATAGTAATTGAAAGAACAGCAAATAGAATTAAATTAAATATATTCACAGCAAAGCCAGGAATTGTTATAGGCAGAGGTGGATCTGGCGTTGATCAGCTCAAGAAGGAGCTTGAAGCTATGACAGGAAAAACAACTTTGCTTAATATAGTAGAAGTTAAAAATCCTGAAACAGATGCTCAGCTTATATCTGAAAATATTGCTTCACAGCTTGAAAGAAGAATTTCTTTTAGAAAAGCCATGAAACAATCAATTCAAAGAGCAATGAAGTTTGGAGTTAAGGGAGCTAAAGTCATGGTTAAAGGAAGACTTGGCGGAGCTGAAATAGCAAGGACTCAGCAGTACCATGAAGGAACTATTCCACTTCAGACACTTCGTGCTGATATAGATTATGGTTTTGCAGAAGCAAGAACCACTTATGGAAAAATTGGCGTTAAGGTTTGGATATACAAAGGAGAAGTTCTTGGGAAGAAGAAAGTAAATAATGAAGAAGAAACTGAAAAGGAAGCATCAAGGACTAACTAATGGGAAGGAGGAATAAACCATGTTAATGCCTAAGAGGGTAAAGCATCGTAAGGTTATGCGTGGCAACATGAGAGGCAAGGCAACAAGAGGAAACTTTATTGCATATGGAGATTATGGTCTGGTTGCATTAGAACCAGCATGGATAACAAGCAGTCAGATAGAAGCAGCCAGAATTGCAATCAATAGATATCTTAAAAGAGGCGGAAAGGTCTGGATAAAAATATTCCCAGATAAGCCAGTAACAAAGAAACCAGCAGAAACTCGTATGGGTTCCGGCAAGGGAGCTCCAGAACTTTGGGTTGCAGTAGTAAAGCCAGGAAGAATTATGTTTGAGTTAGGCGAGGTCAGCGAAGCAGACGCAAGGGAGGCTTTTAGACTTGCATCCTATAAACTTCCAATAAAGACGAAGTTTGTAAGTAAAGAAGACTGCAAAGAAATGGGTGGTGAAGTAAATGAAGGCTAATGAGTTAGCAACATTACGCGAAAGCGGTTCTGATGAACTTGAAAAGAAAGTCGTAGAGCTTAAAAAGGAACTCTTTAATTTAAGATTTCAACTTTCCACAGGACAGCTTGAGAATCCAATGAGAATTAAAGAAGTTAAAAAATCAATAGCTCAGCTTAAAACCATCCTTAAAGAAAAAGAGATCGCTGAAGTTAGGAAATAATGAAGGGAGGTACAATAAGTGGAAAGAGCATTAAGAAAAGTTAAAACAGGCAAAGTAGTATCGGATAAAATGAATAAGACAATTGTTGTAGCTGTTGAAAAAAGAGTTCGTCACCCACTGTACGGAAAGACACTTAAATTGACAACTAAATTCAAAGCACATGATGAAAATAATGAAGCCAAAATTGGTGATACAGTTAAGATAATGGAAACAAGGCCGCTTAGTAAAGAAAAAAGATGGCGACTTGTTGAGATTACTGAGAAAGCAAAATAATCTTGATGAAGGGAGGTTGCTTGTATGATCCAACAGCAAACTGTGCTCAAAGTTGCAGATAATTCCGGCGCAAAGGAAATTATGTGTATTAGGGTTCTTGGGGGCTCTACAAGAAAGTATGGAAATATTGGAGATATTATAGTTGCGAGCGTTAAAAGTGCAACACCCGGAGGTGTTGTTAAAAAGGGTGACGTGGTTAAGGCTGTCATAGTAAGGTCTGCTCACGGCCTAAGAAGATCAGACGGATCATATATTAAGTTTGATGATAATGCCGCTGTTATTATAAAAGATGATAAAACTCCAAGGGGAACAAGAATTTTTGGACCAGTTGCAAGGGAACTTAGGGAGAAGGAATTTACAAAGATTCTCTCACTTGCACCTGAAGTATTATAGTACAGGGAGGTGGCATAATGGCTAATAATTTACATGTTAAAAGAGGAGATACAGTAGTTGTCCTTACTGGTAAAGACAAGGATAAAAAGGGAGAAGTTCTTAAAGTATTTCCTAAAAAGAATAGAGTTATAGTTAAAAACGTTAACATGGTTACAAAGCATGTTAAACCTAGCATGGCAAATAAAGAAGGTGGAATAGTCCATCAGGAAGCTCCAATTAATGCTTCAAATGTTATGCTTTATTGTACAAAATGCAATAAACCAACCAGAATAGCACACAAAATATTAGCTGATGGAAGCAAGGTTAGAGTCTGCAAACACTGTAATGAGACATTCTAATCTGTGAAAGGAGGGAAACTCATGATACCAAGACTTAGGGAAAAGTATGATCAAGAAATAATACCATCATTACGTGAAAAGTTCGGATATAAGAGCGTTATGGAAGCTCCAAAATTAGAAAAGATAGTAATTAATATGGGAGTTGGAGATGCTAAGGAAAACTCAAAGCACCTTGATGCTGCTATTAATGATTTAACATTAATTTCTGGCCAAAAGCCTGTAGTTACAAAAGCAAAGAAAGCAATTTCAAACTTTAAAATAAGGCAGGGCATGCCTATAGGATGCAAGGTTACATTAAGAGGTACTAGGATGTATGAGTTTATGGATAAACTCATTAATGCAGCTCTACCAAGAGTTAGAGATTTTAAGGGTGTTTCACCTAAATCATTTGATGGAAGAGGAAATTACTCTTTAGGAGTAAAAGAGCAATTGATTTTCCCTGAAATAGAATATGATAAAGTTGAAAAATTAAGAGGAATGGATATAATATTTGTTACAACTGCAAAGACAGATGAAGAAGCGAAGGAACTTCTTAATCTTCTTGGAATGCCATTTGCTCAGTAAAGGGAGGGAAAACTGTGGCACGTAAGGCTTTGATAGAAAAGTGGAATAGAGAACCAAAATATTCAACAAGAAAATATACAAGATGTAAGATATGTGGAAGACCACATGCTGTTTTAAAGAAATACGGAATATGCAGGATTTGCTTTAGAGAACTTGCTTATAAAGGCGAAATTCCAGGCTGCAAAAAGGCAAGCTGGTAATTATTCAAAACGAAAGGAGGCAGTGAACTATGAATACAACTGACCCAATTGCTGATATGCTGACACGTATAAGAAATGCGAACATAGTTAAGCATGAAAATGTTGAGCTACCGTCTTCAACAATGAAGAAAACAATTGCAGAGATATTGGTTAATGAAGGCTACTTAGGTAGCTGTGAAGAATATATGGATGGATCAGTTCCTATGATGAAATTAACTTTAAAATATGGTGCAGATAAAGAAAGAGTTATAACTGGTCTTAAGAGAATATCTAAGCCAGGTCTTAGAGTTTATGCTCAAAAGGATGAAGTCCCAAAAGTTTTAGGAGGGCTTGGTATTGCAATAATATCAACCTCACAGGGAATTATGACTGACAGGGATGCAAGAAAAAACGGGATTGGCGGAGAGGTACTTTGCTATATCTGGTAATATAATGAACAGGAGGTGTGGTCATGTCAAGAATTGGTAGACTTCCAGTTGCCGTTGTATCAGGAGTTACAGTTACTGTTGATGATAATAATCTTGTAACTGTAAAAGGACCAAAGGGAACTATATCGAGACAAATGAACAAGGCAATGGATATTAAAGTAGCAGATAATCAAGTACATGTAAGTAGACCAGATGATGAGAAGAAAAATAAGGCTCTTCATGGACTTACAAGAGCTCTTATAAATAATATGGTTACAGGAGTAACAAACGGATACCAAAAGAATCTTGAAATTGTTGGTATTGGATACAAAGCTCAAAAGCAGGGGAAGAAACTTATCCTTAATGTTGGATATTCACATCCAGTTGAAATTGAGGAAGTGGAAGGTATTACCTTAGAAGTTCCAGCAGCTGCCCAAATTGTTGTTAAAGGTGTAGATAAAGAACTTGTAGGCCAGGTAGCAGCAAGGATTAGAGATGTTAGAAAACCTGAACCTTATGGCGGAAAAGGAATTAAATATTCTGATGAAGTTGTAAGAAGAAAAGAAGGAAAGACAGGTAAGAAGAAATAGAAGGGAGTGAGCTAAATGTATAATAAGCCATCCAGAGAAGTGAGCAGAGACAGAAGGCATGAGAGAGTACGAAAGAATATCTTTGGAACTGCAGAGCGTCCAAGGTTAAATGTATATAGAAGTGAAAAACACATTTATGCTCAGATAATAAATGATGAAATAGGAGCAACACTTGTTTCTGCATCATCACTTGATAAAGAGCTTAATGATAAAATTAAATGCGGAAGCAATAAGGAAGCAGCTAAGGCCGTTGGAGAATTAGTTGCAAAGAGAGCATTAGATAAGGGAATAAAAGCAGTAGTTTTCGATAGAGGCGGTTATATATATCATGGAAGAATTCAGGAACTTGCGGAAGCAGCAAGGCAAAGTGGACTTGAGTTCTAATGAAAAAGGAGGGAAATAGATGAGAATCGAACCTAGCAAGTTAAACTTGAAGGATAAAGTTGTTTATATAAACAGAGTTGCTAAGGTTGTTAAAGGCGGCAAAAACTTTAGGTTTAGTGCTTTAGTTGTAGTAGGGGACGAAAACGGATACGTTGGAGTAGGAACTGGTAAAGCAGCTGAAGTTCCAGAAGCTATAAGAAAGGGAATTGAAGATGCTAAGAAGAATTTAATCCATGTTTCAACTCTTGAAACTACAATTCCTCACGGGATAGTAGGAAAATTTGGTGCAGGCAGCGTTTTATTACTCCCAGCTAAAGAGGGTACTGGAATTATAGCAGGAGGCCCAGCCCGTGCAGTCATAGAACTCGCAGGAATAAAGGATATCAGAGCGAAATCACTTGGATCTTCTAATCCAAGGAATATGGTTAATGCAACAATTGACGGACTTTCCAAATTAAGAACAGCTGAAGAAATAGCTAAGCTTAGAGGAAAGACTGTTGAGGAAATATTAGGTTAGGGGGGATTATTATGGCTAAACTTAAAATAACACTTGTTAAAAGTGTCATTGGAAGAAAACCTGACCATGTTGCAACTATTAAGGCCTTAGGTCTTAACAAGCTTGGCAGCACTGTTGAACATGAGGACACTCCTCACATTAGAGGAATGGTTAATAAAGTAAAATATTTACTAAAAGTTGAAGAACTATAAGAGGGAGGTGTCAATATGAGACTTCATGATTTACATCCAGCTCCTGGGACAAATAAGGAGCAAAAAAGAAGAGGCAGAGGTACTGCAACTGGACAGGGTAAAACTGGTGGAAGAGGTCAAAATGGTCAAGGATCAAGATCTGGCGGACATGTTAGACCAGGGTTTGAAGGAGGTCAGATGCCTCTTTTTAGAATTCTTCCAAAGAGAGGATTTACAAATATTTTTGCTAAGGAATATGCAGAAGTAAAAATTCAGGATTTAAATAAATTTGATGATGGTACAATAGTAACTCCAGAACTTCTTATGGAGAAAAGAATTGTTAAGAAATTAAACGATGGAGTAAAAGTTCTTGGAAACGGAGAATTAAACAAAAAGCTTACAGTTAAAGCTCACAAGTTTACTAAATCCGCTATAGAGAAAATTGAAGCTGCTGGAGGAAAAGTAGAGGTGATATAACAATGTTAAAAACCTTGCGTAATGCAATGAAAGTACCAGATATAAGAAAAAAGATATTTATTACATTTGCACTACTTATGGTTTATAGAGCTGGAATATTTATTTTAGTTCCTGGTATAAATAAAGATGCAATGTCGCAATATGTAGGTCAGGGAATGCTTTTCGGGTTTCTTGATTTGATTTCAGGCGGTGGTTTTAAAAACTTTAGTATCTTTGCACTTGGAATTGGACCATACATTAACTCATCAATTATTTTCAGCTTACTTACAGTAGCTATTCCTAAACTTGAATCCTTATCAAAAGAGGGCGAAGAAGGAAGAAAGAAGATAGCTGAATATACAAGATATGGAGCAGTAGTGCTTGCTGTAATTGAGGCTTTCAGTATCAGTATGAATATAAGATACAACGGAGTATTAATAAATGATTCTTGGTTCTGGGTATTTCTAATTGTTCTTACACTTACAGCAGGGTCCACATTCGTTATGTGGCTAAGTGAAAAAATTACCGAATTTGGAATTGGTAATGGCGCTTCACTTATAATATTTACAGGAATTCTTTCAAGACTTCCATCTATGGGAAACAGCATTGCTGTAATGGCTAAAGGTGGAACAGTAAATGCAATTGATATAATTCTTTTAATTCTTCTTGCATTAGTACTGATAGCAGGAGTTGTTGTAATGGATTTAGCAGAAAGAAGGATACCAGTTCAATATGCCCAAAGAAGAGTTGGAACAAAATCTTTTGGAGGCCAGTCTTCAAATATTCCAATCAACTTAAACTCTGCAGGAGTTATGGGAATAATCTTTGCTCTTTCTGTTTTGCAATTTCCACTTTTAATTACACAATTCTTTGCACCAAACAGCAAGGCAAGAGTTGCTCTTGAAACAGGATGGTTAAGTCCTAAGAAGCCGCTTTATTCTATAATATATGTATTACTAATACTTTTCTTCACATGGTTCTATACATCAATCACATTTAAACCGGATGAAGTTGCAGACAATCTGCAAAAAAGCGGAGGATTTGTTCCAGGAATAAGGCCTGGAAAACCAACTGAAGAATATATAACAAGGATTTTAAATAGAATGACATTTGTCGGCGGAATTTTTGCTGCTATAATAGCAGTAATTCCAATAGCTATTGAGCAGTTAACTCCTTTTCAAAACTTATACTTAGGAGGAACAAGTATACTTATTGCTGTTGGAGTTGCACTTGAATTTGATCAGCAAATTGAAGCACAGCTTGTTATGAGACATTATGAAGGGTTCTTGAAGTAAAAGAACAATATGGAGATGATTTAAATGAATATAGTTCTCGTTGGACCACCGGGTGCAGGCAAGGGAACACAAGCTAAATATATAAGTGAAAAGTTTGCTATTCCACATATATCAACGGGTGACATATTTAGAAAAAATATTAGTGAAAAAACATCTCTTGGAGTAAAAGCTAAAGAATACATTGAAAAAGGCCAGCTTGTTCCAGACGTTCTTACAGTTTCTATTGTAGAGGACAGAATAAAGCAGGATGACTGTAAAAATGGATTTATGCTTGACGGTTTTCCAAGAACTGTTTCACAGGCTGATGCTCTTGATGAAGTTTTAAACAGTATGGAAAAAAAGCTTGATTTTGTAATCAATATAGAAGTTTCATCAGAAATTTTAGTGGAGAGAATTACTGGAAGAAGAGTTTGTCCTAAATGCGGGGCAAGTTTCCATGTAGTGTTTAACCCACCGAAAAGGGATGGAATATGTGATTTTTGTGGAAGCAATTTGATGCATAGAGCAGATGATAATGCTGAAACAGTAAGAAAAAGATTAAATATTTATGAAAAACAAACTCAACCATTGATTGAGTACTATGGAGTTAAAAAAATACTTAGAAATATAGATGGTAAACAAGATATTGACAGAGTTTTTAAAGATATCTGCCAGATGTTAGGAAGCGAATGTTAAATGATTTATATAAAGTCAGATTCTGAAATTGATGCTATGAGGCGTGCAGGTAGGATTACTGGGGAAACCCTGGCAATGCTTGAAGAAGAAGTTAAGCCTCAAGTTACAACAGCATACCTTGATAAAATTGCTGAGGAGTATATAATAAAAGCCGGAGCCAAACCTTCATTTAAAGGTCTTTATGGTTTCCCTGCATCACTTTGTATATCTGTAAATGAAGAAGTTGTGCATGGAATACCAGGCAGCAGGGTATTGCAGGAAGGCGATATAGTAAGTGTAGATTGCGGAGCTTACTATCAAGGATTTCATGGGGATGCAACTCGAACTTTTCCAGTAGGAAAAATATCAAGTGAGGCTCAAAGATTAATTGATGTTACAAGGCAAAGTTTCTTTGAAGGTGTTAAATATGCACTTGTTGGAAATAGAATTGGTGATATTGGTAATGCCGTTCAAACCTATGTTGAAAAGAATGGATTTACTGTGGTTAAAGATTATGTAGGCCACGGCATAGGAAGAAAAATGCATGAGGAGCCTTCTGTTCCAAACTATGGTAAAAAGAATAGAGGACCTAAGCTTGTAAAAGGGATGGCTATTGCAATTGAACCAATGGTTAACGCTGGAGATTGCAGAGTAAAGGAACTTAATAACGGCTGGACTGTTGTTACACTTGATGGAAAGCCTTCTGCACATTACGAGAATACAATAGCTATACTCGATAATGGTCCAGAAATACTGACATTAATCTAATGAGGTGGGAATCGTATGGAATGCAAAGCCCTTGGACAGTTAGTTACTTCTAAGGCCGGAAGAGATAAAGGAAGATATTTCTTTGTAGTAGGTATTGTTGATGAGGATTATGTTTTAATAGCTGATGGTGATTTGCGAAAAATAAGCAGCCCTAAGAAGAAAAAAATAAAGCATCTTGTTTTTCACGATATGGCTGACAATGATATATTTCAGAAAGTAAAAGAAAATCGACAAATTACCGATGCAGAATTAAGAAAATGTCTGGAGTCAATGGGCTTGTTGCAAAAATAAGGAGGTTTGATTACCTTATGTCTAAAGACGATGTTATTGAGTTACAGGGAACTGTAACTGAAGCTTTACCAAATGCAATGTTTTGGGTAGAATTAGAGAATGGTTATAAAGTATTAGCTCATATTTCTGGCAAGCTTAGAATGAACTTCATAAAAATTCTGCCTGGTGATAAGGTGACGGTTGAAGTTTCACCTTATGATTTAACACGAGGAAGAATAGTTTGGAGAGCAAAGTAATTAAGGAGGGATACTCATGAAAGTTAGACCATCAGTTAAGCCTATGTGCGAGAAATGCAAGGTTATAAGAAGAAAAGGCAAAGTAATGGTAATTTGTGAAAACCCAAAACACAAACAAAGACAAGGTTAAAATTGATCGCGGCTGCACTGAAGTACTTCAGTGATATGATATAAATAATTAAATCCACAGGAGGTGTAAACTTAATGGCAAGAATTGCTGGTGTTGATTTGCCAAGAGAAAAAAGAGTAGAAGTGGCGCTTACCTATATATATGGAATAGGAAAATCAAGCGCTGATAAGATACTCAAAGAAACTGGTGTAAATCCTGATACAAGAGTAAAGGATTTAACTGAAGACGAAATTAGCAAATTGAGAGACTATATTGATAAGAATTTAACTGTTGAGGGCGATTTAAGAAGAGAAGTTGCTCTTAATATAAAAAGACTTATCGAAATAGGTTCTTACAGAGGGATAAGGCATAGGAAGGGTCTTCCAGTAAGAGGTCAGAGAACGAAGACTAATGCAAGGACAAGAAAAGGTCCAGGCAAAGCTATTGGCGGTAAGAAGAAATCAGTAAAGTAAAGGAGGAGAGAAGATAGATGGTGGCACAAGCTAAAGCAAAAAAAGTTAGAAGAAAGAGAGAACATAAAAATGTTGATCGCGGATGTGCTCATATTAAGTCAACATTTAATAATACAATAGTAACTATTACAGATGAAGCAGGAAATGCAATTTCATGGGCTAGTGCAGGCGGATTAGGATTCAGAGGTTCAAGAAAGAGTACTCCGTTTGCAGCACAGATGGCTGCTGAATCAGCATCAAAAGTTGCAACTGATCATGGAATGAAAACAGTTGAAGTATATGTAAAAGGGCCGGGCTCTGGAAGAGAAGCAGCAATAAGGGCTCTTCAGGCTGCAGGTCTTGAAGTAAGTCTTATAAAAGATGATACTCCAATTCCACATAATGGGTGTAGACCGCCAAAGAGAAGAAGAGTCTGATTGATAGGAGGTGTAAAGTAAATGGCAAGATATACAGGACCATCATGTAAACTCTGCAGAAGAGAGGGCGTAAAGCTTTATCTTAAAGGAGATAGATGTTATTCAGATAAATGTGCTATAGTTAAAAGAGCTTATGCACCAGGACAGCATGGGCAGGGAAGAAAAAAGATTACTAACTATGGAATGCAGCTTAGAGAAAAGCAAAAGGCAAAGAGGATTTACGGAATGCAGGAAGTACAGTTTAGAAGATATTATTTTGAGGCTGATAGACAAAAAGGAATAACTGGTGAAAACTTACTCAAACTTTTAGAATTAAGACTTGATAATGTTGTATATAGATTGGGACTTGCTGAGTCAAGAAGTGAGGCAAGGCAGCTTGTAAGACACGAGCACTTTACAGTAAATGGTAAGAAGGTAAATATTCCTTCATATCAAGTAAAAGTTAATGATGTCATTGCTTTAAAGGAAAAGAGCAAGGCATCTGAAAAGTTCAAGGCTTTAGCTGATGTTGCTACAAACGTTCCAAAATGGCTTTCTGTTGATAAAGATAAAATGGAAGGTCAAGTAATAGCTCTACCGCAAAGAGAGGACATTGACATTCCAGTTAATGAAACTCTTATTGTCGAGCTATATAGTAAATAATAACTGTGCGTAGAATCAGTTGCCCTCAAAAATTTAAAATTAGTAGTATGAGGAGGGTTAATGATAAATGTTTGAAATAGAAAAGCCAAAAGTTGAATGTATTGACAGAAGCGAAGACAACTGTTATGGCAAATTTGTTGTTGAACCGCTTGAAAGAGGATATGGTATAACTCTTGGTAATACTATGAGAAGAGTTCTTCTTTCATCTCTGCCAGGAGCTGCCATAACGTCAATTAAAATTGATGGAGTTCAGCATGAGTTCTCAACAATTCCTAATGTTAAAGATGATGTTGTAGAGGTTATTTTGAACTTAAAGGGACTTGCAATTAAATATGATGGAGAAGGTCCGCAAACAGCAATAATAGATGTTACAGGACCGGCTAATGTTACAGCAGCAGATATACGCTCTGATGGGAGTATTGAAGTTGTAAATAAAGATCACCATATTGCAACAGTGAGTGAAGGCGGAAAGTTATTTATGGAGCTGACTATAAATAAAGGCAGAGGCTATGTGGTTGCAGATAAGAATAAACAGCCTAATCAGCCTATAGGGGTTCTTCCTATAGATTCAATCTACACTCCAATTAAGAGAGTAAATTATCTCGTGGAGAACACTCGTGTTGGTCAGATTACCGATTATGATAAACTTACAATGGAAATCTGGACAAATGGAACTATGACTCCTGATGAAGCCATAGGTCTTTCTGCTAAGATTTTAATTGAACATTTTAAGTTATTCTTAACACTTACTGACCATGACGATTCTGCTGAAATTATGGTTGAGAAAGAAGAAGAGAAGAAAGATAAAGTTCTTGAAATGACTATTGAGGAACTTGATCTTTCTGTAAGATCTTATAACTGTTTAAAGAGAGCAGGAATAAATACAGTTCAGGAACTTATACAAAAATCAGAAGAAGATATGATGAAAGTTAGAAATCTTGGCAAAAAATCGCTTGAAGAAGTGCAGCAGAAATTAGATTCGTTGGGATTAAGCTTAAGAAAGAGCGAAGAATAGGAGGGATTATAGTGGCAGGATACAGAAAGCTCAATCGTTCATCTTCTCACAGAAAAGCCATGCTTAGAAATTTAGTAAGCAGCCTTTTTAAAGCAGAAGGTGGGAGAATAGTAACTACTGAAACTAAAGGAAAAGAAGTTCAAAGCCTTGCTGATAAGATGATAACTCTTGCAAAAAGAGGGGATCTTCATGCAAGAAGGCAGGCACTGGCATTTATAACTGAAGAAGAAGTGGTTAATAAATTATTTAATGATATAGCTCCAAGATATACTGATAGAAAAGGTGGATACACCAGATTAATTAAAATGGGACCCAGAAGAGGAGATGCTGCTGAACAAGTAATTATAGAACTTGTCTAGCATCTGGCAGGGATTAAGTTTAAGCAACACTTAATCCCTTTTTATATAATTTGTATGGGCTTAACAATTCATAGGTTGATTCCTCTAAATATTTTCATTTTTAAATAAGCAACTTATAATAATTTTATTTTGGAAGGTGTTCTATATTGGAAACAATGCTTTTGGCTGATAATGTTTTTTACAGCTATCAAGAAGATAATAATGAAGAATCTGTTGTTCTTGATGGTATTAATTTAGAGGTTAAAAAAGGTGAATTTATTGCCATATTAGGCCGTAACGGCTCCGGTAAATCTACTTTGGCTAAACATTTTAATGCAATATTTACTCCGACAAAAGGGAAAGTATATGTGGATGGAATAGATACTACAGATAATGATAGACTTTGGGATATAAGGCAGAGGGCAGGTATGGTTTTTCAAAACCCTGATAATCAAATTGTAGCAAGCATTGTAGAAGAGGATGTAGCCTTTGGGCCTGAAAACTTGGGGGTACCACCGAAAGAAATTAGAAAAAGAGTAGATGGATCCCTTAAGGCTGTTAGAATGACAGATTATATCCATCATGCCCCTCATTTATTGTCAGGAGGACAAAAACAGAGGGTGGCAATTGCAGGTGTTTTAGCTATGAAGCCTGAGTGTATAATACTTGATGAGCCAACAGCAATGCTTGATCCATCGGGAAGGTATGAGGTAATTGAAACGATAAAAAGGCTTAACCGTGAAGAGGGAATTACCATTGTTTTAATTACACATTTTATGGAGGAAGCAGCTCAAGCTGATAGAATCGCAGTACTTGATGATGGCAAAATTGCTATTGAAGGTAAGCCTAAGGAGGTTTTCCGTAAGGTAGATGAGCTTAAAAGTTTAGGACTTGATGTACCTGAAATGACTGAACTTGCTCATAGATTAAGAAATGATGGTATTAAAATTCCAGATGATGTTTTAACCATAGAAGAGATGGTGGATTGCTTATGTCAATTAAAATAGAAAATTTATGTTATAAATATATGATTGGGACACCCTTTGAAAAGACAGCTTTAGAGGATATAAACATAGAAATAAAGGATGGGGAATTCATAGGCATAATAGGACATACAGGTTCTGGCAAGTCAACTTTGATTCAGCAGATGAATGGACTTTTAAAGCCTACCTCAGGGAATATATATATAGATGATGTTTGCATAACTTCTAAAGGCGCGGATTTAAAAAAGGTAAGACAAAAGATTGGATTAGTGTTTCAATATCCTGAGCAGCAGCTTTTTGAAGAAACTATAGCTAAGGATGTGGCCTTTGGGCCTAAAAATCTTGGCATTTCAGAGGAAGAAGTAGAAAGCAGAGTAAGAAATGCACTTAATACAGTTGGCCTTGATTATGATACATACAAGGATGTATCTCCATTTGATTTAAGCGGGGGCCAAAGAAGAAGAGTTGCCATTGCAGGTGTTATTGCAATGGAGCCTGAAATCTTAATTCTTGATGAACCTACTGCAGGCCTTGACCCAAGAGGAAGAGATGAAATACTAAGCAAGATAAAGGAGTTTCATGATAAATATAATCTTACAATTATTCTTGTATCACACAGTATGGATGATGTAGCAAAGCTTGCAGATAGGCTTATAGTAATGTATGAAGGCAGAAATGTTATTACCGGAACTCCACGGGAAGTCTTTAGGAGATATGATGAATTGAAAAAAATCGGCCTTTCAGTTCCGCAAGTTACTATGCTTGCAATGGAGCTTAGAAAAAAAGGCTTTAATATAAGGGAAGATTGTATTACAATTGATGAAATTGAACAAGAAATTTTAAAGGTTGTTGGAGGTAGAAATGATTAAGGATATAACTGTAGGCCAATATCTTCCTGGAGATTCTTTCGTTCATAAGATGGATCCAAGGATAAAAATACTCATTTCTTTTGTTTATATGATTGTACTTTTTATAGTTAATAATTTTACTGGGTATATTTATATAACAGCCTTTACTATCATTTCTATTTTAATTTCTCAAATACCTCTGAAATATATACTTAAGGGTATTAGGCCTCTCCTTTGGATTATTATTTTTACTGCTGTTTTAAATATAATTTTAACTCCAGGCGATAAGGTGTATTTTCAAAAAGGCTTTATTATAATTACAGATAAGGGTTTATATCTTGCTGCTTTTATGGTTTTAAGACTAGTATTTTTAATTATAGGAACTTCACTTTTAACTCTTACTACTTCTCCTATTGATCTTACAGATGGAATTGAAAGCTTGCTTAGTCCTTTTAAAAGATTTCATCTTCCAGCACATGAACTTGCAATGATGATGACTATTGCTTTAAGATTTATTCCAACTCTATTGGATGAAACAGATAGAATTATGAAAGCTCAAATGGCAAGAGGAGCTGATTTTGAATCAGGAAATCTTATAAACAGGGCAAAGAATCTTATTCCAATATTAGTACCTCTTTTTATCAGTGCTTTTAAACGAGCTGATGAGCTTGCTGTTGCTATGGAAGCAAGATGCTACAGAGGAGGAGAAGGGCGAACAAGATTAAAGCAGCTTAAAATTACCAGAGTAGATTATATTGCAAGTGCAGTAACTGCAGCTTTAGTAGTGGTTTCTGTTATAAGCAGAGGATAATGATATGAAAAATATTAAATTAACCATCGAATATGATGGGACTAATTACTGTGGGTGGCAGAAGCAGAAGAATGGTGTTTCAATAGAGGAAACAGTTGAAAATGCATTAATAAAGGTATTAAAAGAGGATATAAAAATAATAGGAGCAGGCAGGACGGATGCAGGAGTTCATGCAAAGGGGCAGGTTGCAAATTTTTTTACTGAGACAGGAATTCCTGATGATAGGATTGCCTTAGCAGTAAATAGTCTTCTTCCGCCAGATATTGTGATTTTAAAATCTGAAGGTGTTCCAATGGATTTCCATTCAAGGTATAAGGCTATAGGTAAGAGATATAGTTATTCCATAATTAATAGAAGAATGCCATCAGCAATCATGAAAAACTTTTATGCTCATGTACCTTATGATTTGAATTTTGAGGATATGAAAAGCTGCATAGATTGTTTTTTAGGAACTCATGATTTTTCTGCATTTAAAAGCACAGGGGGCTGTGCAATGACATCGATAAGAACTATAAACTATGTAAATTTATTTAAAGATGAAGACATTATAAGATTTTATATTGAAGGAAATGGTTTTTTATACAATATGGTAAGGATTATTGCTGGAACTTTAATTGATGTTGGCAGAGGTAAAATTAATCCACAGGCGGTTCCCAACATAATAGAAAGTAAAGATAGAAAGCTAGCGGGAATTACTGCACCAGCAAAAGGCCTTTGTCTTGAAAAAGTGTATTATTAATTCTTGACACACCAGGTTGTATGTACTAAAATAAATATTAGTGTGTAATGAAAAATAGATCCACTAGCCCCGGATCTTAGAATACATGTAGAAGTTAATTTGTTCAGGGAGGGAAAGAAATGAAAACATACATGGCAAAAGCCGAAGAAGTTCAAAGAAAATGGTATGTTGTTGATGCAAGCGGTCAGACTCTTGGAAGACTTTCAAGTCAGGTAGCCGCAATATTAAGAGGAAAGAATAAACCAACATTTACTCCACATGTTGATACAGGAGATTATGTTATTATTGTAAATGCTGAAAAAATTGTTTTAACAGGAAAAAAGCTTGATGAAAAGATGTATAGACATCATTCATTATATCCTGGTGGACTTAAAGAGACTCCGTATAGAAAAGTTCTAGCTGAAAAACCAGAGCTTGCTATTGAAGAAGCAGTTAGAAGAATGCTTCCAAAGGGACCTCTTGGAAGACAGATGTTCAAAAAGCTCAAGGTTTATAGCGGACCAAATCATAATCATGAAGCTCAAAAACCAGAAGTTTTAGAGCTTAAATATTAATGCGGAGTGAAGGGAGGATTAATAATGGAAAAGGTTCAATATTATGGAACAGGTAGAAGAAAATCAGCAATTGCTAGAGTTAGACTTATACCTGGTGAAGGAAAAATAACAATAAATAAAAGAGATATAGATGATTATTTTGGACTTGAAACATTGAAGGTAGTAGTAAGACAGCCTCTTACTCTTACAGGAACTTTAGATAAATATGATGTTATAGCAAATGTTAATGGTGGCGGATTAACAGGTCAGGCAGGAGCTATAAGACTTGGTGTTGCAAGAGCTCTTCTTCGTGCAGACAGCGAACTTAGACCTGCATTAAAGAGAGCAGGTTTCTTAACAAGAGATTCAAGAATGGTAGAAAGAAAGAAATACGGCTTAAAGAAAGCCAGAAGAGCACCACAATTTTCAAAAAGATAATATTTTCAAATTTAAAATCCCTCAAACACAAACGTTTGAGGGATTTGCTTGTCTAAGGGAATCTATAAAAATCAATCAAATTCATTTATAACTAACTTACAACTATCGGAAGTTTTTCATGCAAAAAAGGCTCAACATTTGGCTATTAAACGATTGTTGAGTTTTATCTTTATGTATTCCTCATCCTGAAGTTTCCGGAATCTAAAATGCAGCATATATTATTACTGGAATTGAGAAATGTTTCTCTTGTTAAATAAATTGAATACAAGGAGGTATGTTATAATTGGACAGCGAACAAGGAAAAGAAATAAATGCGGAAATCCTTGATACAAATATAAAATCTCAGTGTGGCAGCTATAAAGGACAAATACCCGTATATGAAGAAGACCTTAATGCAAGATCAGCGAGAGCCAATTTTGCTCAAGCTCCTGCGCTGCAGTCCTGAAGGAAACTAGAGCAGCCTTAGATATACTCGTGCCGGATGCCTGTTATATGAATTCCATAGAAATAATTTATGAACTGGGAAAGAAGAAGGAATGCCCTGCCAAATACGTTGACCTGTATAAGAAATGGCCCTCTAAGCGGCCTACCTCTTGACATCTAGGGATTTAAAGCACTAAATAAAAATTTTTGCATATTATAAGGCAAAAACAACACAAAACTGAATAAGGGGGGAATTATAATGTCCGTATCTTTTTTTCCTGAGGTATTTTATCCTGCCGGTCACGATCCATATGGCATAGCAGCTGCTGATTTTAATGCTGACGGTAATATGGATTTAGCTATAACAGTAATTTCTTCAGGCGACATTGCCGTGCTGCTTGGAAACGGCGACGGGACATTTCAAGGGGCTGTGTTTTATTCAACAGGCATCAACCCCACTGGAATAGTTGCCGCCGACTTCAATGGTGATGGCAAAATAGATTTGGCTACAGCAGATTCAAATGGCAGGAATATCGCAGTGCTGCTTGGAAACTGTTTATTTTCATAATAATCTCT